>DMRV01000373.1:1675-5145 GCA_003456455.1 Flavobacteriales bacterium | reverse complement strand
AATTCGGACAATTAACAGGAAAAGGTGCACGCTATGGCGGCCATTCTATATGGAAATACGTGGTGGAGAGTTATGGCGAATCGGTCATTAGTAACATTTTATACATGACCCGTGTAAGCCGAAACGCGGATAACGGGTTCCTTTTTGTGCTTGGTGTTTCGCTTAAAAACCTGGCTGCAGAATGGCTGCATTATTACGATAGTATGTATTACAAACAGGAAGACAAGCAAAGTCTGCCTGAGGGAAAGCCATTAAATCGGGTGCGAAAACGGGCACAACCATACTGTGCTATTGAGCATCCCAAATTGAGTCCAGACGGAAGAAACCTTACCTACGTTTGGAATGATATGGGAAAGATTAGGGTCAAACTGCGCGACCTGCAATCCAAGAAAAAGAAGACCATTTACCGCCAAGGATATAGAGCCTATACGCAGCAAGACCACAGTTATCCCATAGTAGCATGGCACCCGAGCGGAAAGCTTGTGTCGATTATTACCGAGCACAAAGGCAAGATTAAGTTGATTCTTTACGATTTGCAGACTAAAAAGCGAATAACACGAGAGCTATTCAATTTTGAGAAAATTCTGTCTGTTGATTACTCTGACGATGGGCGTGAGTTTGTTTTTACGGCTGTTCAAATGGGTAGGTCGGATGTTTTCATTTACAACATCATTTCTAACGTTTACGAGAAGTTAACGGATGACCTTTTTACGGATGTTGATGCACGCTTTATAGACCGTTCTCGCAAGGTTATTTTTAGTTCAGATAGGAACAACGATACAATCAAGCAGTTCGACTTGAAACTCCTACCTAAAAACCTTAATCACGATATTTTTATCTACGATAGGAAATCCAACGAGCAAACGTTGCGAAGGGTAACCAGCACTCCTTTTGTAGATGAACGCGCTCCAATGGAATATGACGGGAATAGCCTATCTTATTTGAGTGATGAAAAGGGTATTTTTAATCGCTATTTAGCCAAGTTAGATAGTAATATCGCCTATATCGATACCAGTATTCATTACTCGTATTTCACACGGTCCAGTCCATTAAGTCAGTATCCGCGCAGCATATTGGAGTATGATGTTGATACCCTCAATGGAAAAATTGCGGAAATCATTTTCGCCAAAGGCAATTACAGGTTAACCCTAAAAGATACGGAAGCTGAAAAGGCAGAAGTTCTAGGTGAGATTGGATTTTCAGGCTTCCGAAATAAAGCTGCTGAGCCACCCAAAAAGAAACGTAAACGAACGTCCATTTTAGTTGTGGAGGAGCAGAAACCCGATACAACTCAATTAGCACAGACAGAACAGCCTAAAGAACAGAAACCAACTGATACTGGTGAGATTAATATTTACGATTATCAGTTTAATTCAGACGTTTTTCAGGAGACGGAAGCACCAAAACAGAACGATGAAGGTTCTCGATTGCTGTCAGATGATAACCTAAAATCAAAAAGAGACAAGAAGCGTGAAAAGGTGATGGCGCGGATTGACAGCCTTCATGCTGCATTAGAAGCGGTACAGAATGTGAACCTAGAAATGCAGCTTCCACCACAACGGAATTACGATGTAGCGTTTAAAAGTGAGTATGTGGTAACTCAGCTTGATAATGCTTTCGTGAACAGCACTTACCAAACATTTACGGGTGGAGGTTCCTTTAATAACCCGGGTCTTAACGGTTTCTTCAAAACTGGAATTACGGATGTTTTGGATGATTACAAGGTGGTTGGTGGTTTTCGTTTAACAGGGAATTTGAAGACCAACGAAGTGTTTGTTTCCGCACAAAACTTCAAACGGAGATTAGATAAGCAAGTAATTTTTCACCGACAATCCATCGAAGATGTAATTTCCAATTCTACCATAGCGCAAGTTTATACGTACACACTTACGTATAAGATGAGCTGGCCTTTCAGCGATTTCTCAGCGCTTCGTGGAAACGTTTTAGGGAGAAACGACCAAACGGTTTACAAAAGCACGAACGACAGAAACTTAGAGCGCCCAGACGATCTTCAATGGACAGGCGGTTTAAAGCTTGAATATGTGTTTGACAATACGCTTCCAATGGGGCTTAACCTGTATCGCGGAACTCGTCTCAAAATATTTGCAGAATACTTTCAGGAGGTAGATAAGGATGCAAAAAACTTATTTGTGATTGGTGTTGACGCTCGTAATTACATCAAAGTTCATAGAGAGTTGATTTGGGCAAACAGATTAGCGGCCAGTACGTCTTTCGGAAATCAGAAAATTGCCTATTTCCTTGGTGGTGTAGATCAATGGATTGCCCCAACCTATAACAATGATATTCCTGTTGATTTTACGCAGAATTATGGTTTTCAGGCATTGGCTACCAATATGCGCGGTCATCCGCAAAACATCCGAAACGGAAACAGCTTTGCAGTCATAAATAGTGAGTTGCGCTGGCCAGTGTTCAGGTACTTGATTAATCGTCCTATAAAGTCAAACTTCCTTTATAATTTCCAAATTGTTGGGTTCGGAGATATTGGAACTGCTTGGACTGGTTTACAGCCATTCTCTGAAGAGAATTCGCAAAACAGAGAAGAAATTCAGCAGGGTTCAATTCTCATCACGGTTAATAATAGGAGGGAGCCTATTGTTGGTGGGTTTGGCCTTGGGGCACGCACCAAATTCTTGGGTTATTTTGTTCGTCTTGATTACGCTTGGGGAGTTGAGAATCGCAAGATAAACGATGGATTCTGGTACATTTCGTTGAGTATGGATTTCTAAAATGAACGAACCGAAAAAGCAAAATATGAGCGTTACAATGATTCTTATCCTGTTGCTAATAGGAGCGGCAGCAGGTTTTGCCAGCGGTTTTGTGGGTGTAGGCGGAGGGATAATCATCGTTCCAGCATTGGTTTTTTTTCTTGGATTTTCGCAGCACATGGCGCAAGGCACCAGTTTGGCGCTTATGCTCCCTCCAATCGGATTACTTGGTTTCTATAACTACTACAAAAGCGGAAACGCCAACATTACTGCTGCATTAGTCATTGCTGCAGCCTTCATTTTTGGCGCTTATTTCGGGAGTAAACTTTCTATTTCTATGGATCAGCGAGTGGTGAAAAAGATTTTCGGAGCCGTAATGATGCTAGCCGCTGCAAAACTGCTTTTCAGCAAATAATGAAGGAGAAAATAAAACAACTGGTTGCCGATAACGCGAGTGAAATCCTTGATATTCGCAGACATTTACACGCCAATCCGGAGCTTTCATTCAAAGAATACGAGACAAGCAAATTTGTCACATCTCAGCTAGATAAGTGGGGGGTGTCTTACAAAAGTGGATTTGTTGAAACCGGGATTGTAGCCCACATCGAAGGTAAGAACCCATCATCCAAAGTAATTGCACTTCGTGGCGATATGGATGCACTTCCAATAATCGAAGCAAATAATGTCCCATATAAATCCAAGAATGAAGGTGTGATGCATGCTTGTGGGCACGATGTGCATACC
>DMRV01000373.1:0-1574 GCA_003456455.1 Flavobacteriales bacterium | reverse complement strand
GGTGGAGCTTCTCTAATGATTAAAGAAGGCGCGTTGGAAAACCCGAAGGCAAGTTCCATTGTTGGGCAACATGTGTTACCCGAATTGGCAGTTGGGAAAGTCGGATTCCGTTCGGGAATGTACATGGCTTCCGCAGACGAAGTTCATTTTACTGTAACTGGAAAAGGCGGACACGCTGCGCTACCACATTACTTGATTGACCCTGTTTTGATTACTTCCCATATAATTGTTGCACTACAGCAACTGGTAAGCCGCAGAACCAAGCCGGGCGTTCCATGTGTGCTTTCCTTTGGAAGCGTGCATGCAAACGGAGCCACCAATGTTATTCCCAACGAAGTTCACGTACAAGGAACTTTTAGAACCATGGATGAGGAATGGCGGAAAGAAGCGCACATTATCATGAAAAAAATGGCGGAGGAAATGGCTTCGTCTATGGGTGCAACGTGTGACTTTAGAGTGGATGTTGGTTATCCATTTGTGTATAATGATGAAGTCGTGACTGAGTTTGCGCGAGATGTAGCCAAAGATTATTTGGGAGAAGAAAACGTGGTTGAATTGGATATGCGCATGACAGGCGAAGATTTTAGTTTTTACACACAGCATATGCCGGGGTGTTTTTATCGCCTTGGAGTTGGAAATGTAGCCAAAGGCCTAACGTCAGGGCTGCATACGCCTACTTTTAATGTGGATGAAAAGTGCTTAGAAGTTGGAACTGGGTTAATGGCTTATATTGCCTTTCAGCAGCTGCATGCCTAAGACTGTCGGATGATTATTAAGATATTTCAGGGGCCTGGAAATCAAATGTTCCAATACGCCTATGCACTTGCGGCCTCAAAAAGAATAGGTGCGGAGTTAAAATTAGACTTGAGTTGGTATGACGAAAACTCGGCACACCGACCTTACATCTTAGATAGGTTTAATATATCAGCTGCCGTTGCGACTAAAGAAGAAGTTGAATATGTCAAGTCGAAAAATGCGCCCAATTTTCTGAACTATCGTTGGAATATTCTGAGAGATTCTATTGCTCTAAGACACAAAAAGGCAGTGGTTTTTGAAGACCTCAGCAAGGTTGATTTAGACTTACTAAACCCTTATAAAAACAGCTATGTAGAAGGGTATTTTACTTCAGAATTGTTTTTTAACGATTTTGAGAAAGAAGTAAGACAAGAACTGAGGTTTCAGCCAACAATTTCTCAAAGTGTAAAAGAAATTGTTGATTCCATAGATGTAAACACCGTGGCTATTAGCATTAGGCGAGGAGATTTTATCGGCAATCAACTCCATAACATTTGCTCAAAAGAGTACTTCTATCGGGCAATTGAAAAAACGCAGGAAGCCATTGAGAATCCGACTTTGTTGATTTTTTCAGATGAACTTGAGTGGATTACTGAGAATATGAAATTCGATGTTCCGCATAGTATTGTTCCAAAATTGGAAGACTCCATGGATTATATGCGACTGATGTCGTATTGCTCAAATCATATTATACCAAACAGTACGTTCTCTTGGTGGGGTGCTTGGCTGTCTAAACCTAAGTTGGTAATTGCACCAGACTTCTGGCTAGCCCAAGATGT
>DMRV01000081.1 GCA_003456455.1 Flavobacteriales bacterium | reverse complement strand
CATCAAACCAAGAGCAATCAGGCTGGGCAACCGCTAAAGGTGGCAGTTTTTATTGGTGGACCACCATCACATTCTTTTGCTGCGGTAATGCCGCTTCCTGAAGGTTTGCCCGAAGTAGCTTTTGCTGGCGCTCTGGGAGGTAGGAATTTTAGGTATTTCAAACAGGATGGTTTTACGGTTTCTTCGGATGCAGATTTTGTGATTTTGGGAGAAGTTTATCCTATGGAGAATAAACCAGAAGGCCCGTTTGGCGATCACTTAGGTTATTACAGCTTGAAGCACGATTTCCCGCTTATGAAGGTTAAGAAGGTGCTTGCTAGGAAGAACGGAATTTGGGCATTTACGGTGGTTGGAAGACCGCCACAAGAAGATACAAGTTTTGGTGCGTTGATACATGAAATAACAGGTTCAATTATACCGCAAACCATTCCCGGTCTGCACGAAGTGAATGCTGTTGATGCAGCGGGAGTTCATCCTCTTTTGTTGGCGGTAGGAAGTGAGCGTTACACACCTTACATGGAAGTTGAGCGTCCTCAAGAAATACTTACTACGGCAAATGCCATTCTAGGATTTAACCAAATGTCGCTTGCTAAGTTTCTGTTTATCATAGCAAAACAGGACGAGAATACTCCAAAAGCGAAAGATGAAGAAGCTTTCTTTAAGTATCTGTTAGAACGAATTGACCCTACACGAGATTTTCATTTTCAGACCAAAACAACCATTGATACGCTTGATTACAGCGGCACAGATTTAAACGGAGGGTCTAAATTAATTGTGGCTGCAGTAGGCAAGAAGAAGCGAGAATTGGGTGCGGAAATCCCTGACATTAAGTTGCCAAACGGATTCAGTAAGCCCACTGTTGTTTTTCCTGGTGCTTTAGCCATTCAGGCAACAAAATATTCGGATGGTAAAGACATCGAAAAGCTTACTTCTGAGCTCGTTTATCAGCAAGAAAAGCTGAGTGGATTCCCACTCATCTCTGTGGTTGATGACAGTGTATTTATGGCGCAAACCCTCAATAATTTTCTATGGATTACATTCACCCGCAGCAACCCATCGCATGATGTGCATGGAGTAGGAGAGTCCACCGAAAACAAACATTGGGGCTGTACCTCTTCAGTAGTTTTTGATGCACGCGTTAAGCCGCATCACGCCCCGCCTTTGATTAAAGATTCAGTAATCGAAAAGAAGGTTGATAAGTTGGCTGCAAAAGGAGGAGCGCTACACGGTCTTATTTAATTTGATTCCGATTTGCTTAAGTCTAATACGATTTACGCATAGTGATAAATACGTGATTCACGTATTACTGGGCGATTTGAGCATGATTTAGCCTTCAATCGTAACCTTGCTTGGGTAAAGGCGTTCATCGGATAACGTTAAACCATCGTTACTATGAAAACGGAACAAAAACACTGGACTGCCGAAGGCGGATGGCAAGATCTTAAGAACGAGAATCTTGGAGATTCTGCAAATCTTGTCACAGTATTTGGTTCTCGAACCTTATTGGAGGACTCTTCCAAGTTTGATGAAATCAAGGCCTTTTATCCCAAAGCACATATCGTGATGGGAAGTACTGCTGGAGAGATTGTGGAAGATTTAGTCTACGATGATTCTTTGGCTGTAACTGCTATTCAATTTGAGAAGACAGAGTTGAAAGTTGCTTCCATGGACATCAATGAAGCGAAAGATAGTTTCGATGCGGGTGTTAAAATGGCTGAGAAACTTAAAGGTGAGGGATTATGTCATGTGTTCCTCTTGTCTGATGGTTTACACGTAAACGGAAGTGAGATTGTAAAAGGGATTAACTCATCTCTAGACAAAGATGTGCCGTGTACAGGTGGATTGGCTGGTGATGCTGCTAATTTTGAAAAGACCTTAGTTGGTTTAAATGGTCAGGCGCAAGAAAATTTGATTATTGCTATTGGCTTCTACGGAGATAGTTTAGAGGTAGGTTACGGATCAGTTGGAGGTTGGGATAACTTTGGAGCGGAGCGTTTAGTAACGCGATCTGAAGGCAATGTGCTTTATGAATTAGATGGAGAATCTGCGCTGGACCTTTACAAAATGTACTTGGGAGATAAAGCGAAAGAGCTTCCTGGTTCAGCTTTACTGTTTCCATTAGGGTTGAAGTTTGATGAAGATTCGGATACTATTGTAAGAACAGTTTTAGCTGTTGATGAAGAGAAGAACAGTATGACCTTTGCTGGTGATATTCCAGAAGGTTGCTACGTTCGATTGATGAAGGCCAACTTTGATAAGTTGATTGAAGGTGCTAACCTTGCAGCAGAGCACACTACCCAAAAAGGAGGCGGTTCTGGCGATAAATTGGCTATTCTAATTAGTTGCGTAGGCAGAAAATTGATTCTAGGGCAGCGAATTGATGAGGAAGTTGAAGCGGTGATGGAAGTGCTTGGAGACGGAACAACAATTACTGGATTCTATTCTTACGGGGAAATATCTCCTGTTGTTGAATCTTCCAGATGTGAATTGCACAATCAAACAATGACTATAACCACATTTGCTGAGGTATAAAAGTGTACAAAAACAAACTTCTCAATAGGCAGATACGAAAGTACCTGAGAGGCGCCCCTATCCCGAAAGAGATGGAGGGCTTTTTGACGATTATAGGTGAGGCTTATGAACATTACGAACAGAACCTAACGTTACTGCAACGAGCCATCGAATTAAGTTCTGTTGAGCTTAACCAGGCTAATAATAAAATAGGCAAAGCGTTATCAGAACTGAATGAGAAGAATGAAGATCTTGTCAGTAGTATTCATTACGCCAGGTTGATACAAAATGCCATTCTACCTTCGGAAGAGCGGTTTAAGAAGGTTTTACCCGGTTCTTTTGTTTTTCATCGTCCGCGAGATATTGTTAGTGGTGATTTTTACTGGCTTCAGGAATATGAAGACAAAATCCTTGTGGCAGCTGTTGATTGTACAGGACATGGTGTTCCTGGTGCTTTTATGTCAATTATTGGTAATAACGCGCTAAATGCAGCTGTTCGGGAAGAGGGATTAACCACACCATCACTTGTTTTAGATAGCCTGAATCGTGGAGTAAGTAGTACGTTAACGCTTCAGGCAGACATAAATGAAGTCGGAATAAAGGATGGGATGGATATTGCTCTTATCACCATCGATTACAAGGCCAAGACTATACAGTATGCAGGTGCATACAACCCGATATATATTATTCGCGATGGACAATTGATGGAGACGAAAGGGGATAAGTTTCCTATTGGTCTTTCTATTGATGATCAATTGCGGCTCTTCACAAATCACACATTTGATTTAGTCGAAGGAGATATGATTTATATATTCTCTGATGGATACCCGGATCAGTTTGGCGGTCCTGAAGGAAAGAAATTCAAGTACGACCAATTCAGATCTATGTTATTGGAGATTCACCAATTAAGTCCGCGTAAACAAGTGAAACAAGTAGGTGCACGGTTTGAGGAATGGATGGGCGAGCTTGTTCAATTAGACGATGTGCTACTCATGGGACTGCGTGTTTAACGTGCCTTTATTTCCATAGAAGTAAGACTCATCTTCTCACCTTCTGGTAACCAAGGGTAAACTTTAAGAAAATCTGAATCGGACTGCGACTCTTTTAAATTGTAGCTGAAAATGCTCCAATTTGGTCCGCCTTTTTTGGATTGAAGTTTAAAAGCATCCGATTCCCACGCGTAACCTCCATTTTCATTTCCCTGATCAAAAACTATTTGAAGAGGATTATCGGAATCAGTTTCAGCGAATTCAATTCTGACAATCAATTCCGATACACCACTTTTTATAAGTTCAGAAAGTAGCATTTGAAATGTAGGTCCGTACGGATTTTCAGGAGAGATAAGGATACTTCTAGTTCCAAGAGAATCCGTTTGAATGGCATCTGGATTGAAGTTCCAGACATCCGATTTCTCAAAGTTGAATGTATAAGCTGGTTCAGCTTTTACACCTTTTTTAAACATGACCGCTTCAGAATTAAAGTATGTTTCCCGTTTTACTTCAATCGGAAATTTCTCCTGAATAATGGCTTCTACTTCAGGTGATTGATTTACAGTTGACCAAGCATAGATTAGAAACTCTTTGGAAGACGTGTCAACCATCGACTTCAATTCTGCCAAACCAGTTTCATCCGTAGTTCGATACAATGCGAGACTACCAACTTCAAATCGTTCGGTATAATAGTCTACGTAAAACGGAAAATTGAAATCACCTATAAGAAGTGCGTCCTTTTCAACTTCAGTATTCCATTCCGCAATATGTTCGGCTAATTCCTTAAAAACACCGAATTGATTAGTTTGATAAAAGCGTTTTTCAACCACAGTACTAAAAACTATGATGGAAAGCAGTATACCGGTGGCGGCATAACTGATTTTCTTTTTTACATCATCCCAGCCAGAAAAAACAAATACCAAAAGAAATGGAAAAGAGAACAAGAGCGTACTGTTTTGTAGCACAGGGTTGATGTTCCTAGAATAGAAAAAACCGACAAGGAATGGAGTTAGGAATAAAAGAAGAGGTAGAATGTTTCTAACGAATGTCTTCTTCGATTTGAAAAAAACAAACCCAGTTATTCCACAGACAAGCACTCCTACTAGAACGAAAATCGATTCATTGAAAATGTACTCAATATGATTCCAAAGCCAATCATTTTCAGGCGGCCCGAGCCATTGACCCACGCCACCCAAACTCAACTGGTGAAGGAATATTGGGATGTACGGCAAGTAGAGCAGAAGTGCACCAACTAAAGCAAGCAGATACAATTTTAGGTTTCTTCCTCTTATTAAGAAAGTTCCTGTGATAGCAAGAATAGCAGCCGTTAATGCTGCGAAATAGTGTGAATATGCGCATAGAGCCAAGCTGATGGCAAGCCAAACGAAATCGCTAGATTTTTGGTCGTTTTTGACAATCCTAATCCAGAAAGCTGCTGCCATAAGCGCAAATAACATTCCGAGGGCATAAGGTCTGGCAATTCGGCTGTAGAGAATGGGAAAGGATAGGGTTGCAAACGTGGCAGCGGAAAGCAATCCAGCGGAAGTGCTAATCCACTCTTTAGCCAATCTAAACATGAAATAGACAGAGAGAATACCAGCAACAACGAATGGAAATCTTACCACAAAAACCCCATTGCCAAACCATTTGGTCATATACCAAAGAATGACCTGCGCAGCAGGAGGATGTCCATCGATACGAACGCCATTCATAATCAAATCTGAGAATGAATCGAAATTCAATCGAGCTAGAGCGCTCAGTTCGTCATTGGAAAGCGAGAAATCCCAAAAATTGTAAATGCGAAGAATTGCTCCAAGAAGGAGTATGAATCCAAGTATGACCTTTTCAGTCTTACCCATTGTTGGCTTGTCTGAGCCTTTCAAATAGGATAATTCCGGTAGCTACAGAAACATTTAAAGAACCAGTTGCGCCAGCCATTGGAATGTTTAGGTGGATATCTGCTATTTCCATCAGTCCTTCTCCGATTCCATCTTCCTCAGAACCCATAATTACCGCCATTGGTCCAGATAGGTTCTTATCGTAGATTGTTTCTTCTCCTTTTTCGGAACAAGCCACGATTTTCAAACCACTTTCTTTTAACTGGCGCATTTCAGAAAGGATATGACCAGTTCTGCAAATTGGAATGTTGAAAATTGCACCTGCAGAACTCTTCACTGCGTAGGAGTTGATTTGCGCACTTCCTTTCACAGGAATCAATATAGCATCCACGCCTGCACATTCGGCAGAACGGCAAATAGCACCAAAGTTTCCTACATCTGAGACACGGTCCAAAACTAGGATAAGGGGTGTTCTTCCTTCTTCGATTACGCGTCTTACGACCTCTTCAAAATTCTGGTACTCGATAGGAGAGAGTAGGGCGATTACCCCTTGGTGATTCTTTCGTGTTAATCTGAAAAGTTTCTCCTGAGGAACTTCTTGGAACGGAATCCGTTTCCCTTTCAGCGTTCGCTTAATGTCTGCAATGGCCGGATTAGTAGTTCCTTTCTTGAGGAAAACCTTCTCAATTTCCTTTCCTGACTCAATGGCCTCAATTACAGGATGAATTCCAAAGACAATGTTCTGTTCCGTTTCGTTTTCGCGCATAGCAGCTGTTGGTGTTGGCTGCGAAGATACTTTGGTAAAACGGCCTCGGCAAGTTTACGCCTGCAGACGCTTCATAACCAGTTCGTCAACGTGTTCAAAAAGTTGGGCTGGACTGAATGTTCGCCAGTTAAGGTCTTGAAAACGTCCACCAAGGTTGATGTAATAGTCAATTTGAACTTGCTGCATTTCCGCAATCACATGGTCTCTAAAGTTGATTCCTATAATCCAACCTTCTTCAATATCATCAAACCATTCTGCGTAGTATTCTTCATCCGAATAATGGAAATTGAGCACATTTTCTCCAATAAGGATAAACTTGTTGATTCCTTCGTGCATCAT
>DMRV01000052.1:1558-5003 GCA_003456455.1 Flavobacteriales bacterium | reverse complement strand
AATGCTCGATTCCGTGCAGATGATTCCTTCCATTGAGAACATCCATAGGCAGATGGTGCCATTATTACAACTCTACGAGCGCTATCGGTTTTTACAGCAGGATATTTTGGAGGTGAGCCGAGCTTATCCGCATTTGGCGGAGATTATGCGAGGTCAATTCAAGAACCAAATCAGATACATCAAAGCCATAATTGATTATTCAGTGGGTTCCGGAAACATGAACCCTGAAGCAAGAATGGGGCAGTATCAACAATTGTCTGAAACGGTTTGGATGATAATCACATTCTGGTTGGCACAGCGTGAGTTGCGAGATCAGAAAGGAAATTTATACAACCAAGCGCGTAGTGCCATTTGGAATTTGACCATTCCACTTTTGACCGAAAAAGGCCTAGCCAATTTCAATAAGATTGATTTTAACGAAGAAGTAATAGCGAATTGAAATGCAGACAATTCAATCGAACATAAACACCAACACGCAGGTCTTCAAGGATAACCGAGAAGGCATGTTGGAGTTGCTCAAAAAACTAGATGGGCACTTGGAAGACAGTCGTTTTCAAGGGCGCGATAACCATATTGCCAGAGCACGGTCTCAAGGAAAAATGCTTGCCCGTGAGCGCATCGACATGCTTCTTGACCAAGACAGTCCGTTTTTAGAATTACTGCCCTTGGCAGGATTAGGCGGAAAAGGTTTCGGAACGGGAGGAACCAGCGTTGGTGGTATCGGTATCGTTTCGGGCCGATTAGTAATGGTTATTTCCAATGTGGGAACGAACAAGAGTGGGTCAATCGATTTCGCCACGCTACAGAAAGCGATGCGGCTGAACGAAATCGCTGGTGAGAACGAGTTGCCTTGCATTAGTTTGGTTGAGAGTTCTGGTGCCAATCTTCCCGAACAAGCAAAGATTTTCAACCTCGGAGGAACCAACTTCCGTGATATCACGAGACGTTCGAAAAACGGCATTCCATCTATTTCTGTTGTATTCGGAAACGCAACCGCTGGGGGTGCTTACATACCAGGAATGTCTGACTACTCCATTTTTGTGAAGGACCAAGCCAAGGTTTTCTTGGCAGGACCTCCATTGGTTAAAATGGCCACAAACGAAGTCGTAGATGATGAAACCCTTGGTGGTGCAGAAATGCATTCGAAGATTTCCGGGGTTTCCGATTTCTTAGCTGAAGATGAATTAGACGGCATTCGAATTGCACGTGATTTGATTGAAACGCTTAAGCCAGCTAAAACGCATTTCCAACCAGAAGGATTGGCAGAAACACCCGTTTTTGATGAGGAAGAATTACTCGGCATTGTGCCGCCAGATGTAAAAATCCCATTTGATATTAGAGATGTAATTGCCCGAACGATTGATGGTTCCAAGTTCACAGAATTCAAACCTGAATATGGCGAAACGCTTATTTGCGGCTGGGCCAATATTCATGGTTACCCAGTTGGGATTATCGCCAATAATGGCGTGCTTTTCTCGGAAAGCGCCAACAAGGGAACGCACTTCATTCAGCTCTGTAATAAGAACGATGTTCCGTTGCTGTTCTTCCAGAACATTACTGGTTTTATGGTTGGAAAAGACTACGAGCAAGGCGGCATCATTAAGCACGGAGCAAAGCTCATCAATGCTGTTTCCAACTCGGAAGTGCCTGCCATTACCATTATGATGGGCGCCAGTTATGGAGCTGGTAATTACGCTATGATGGGCCGCGCTTATCAACCGCGTTTCTTGTTCTCATATCCAAATACGCGTATTGCGGTTATGGGACCAGAGCAATTGGCGGGTGTGATGGGAATTATCCAAAAGCAAGCCGCCAAAAAAGCAGGAATGGAGTATGACGAAGCGCAAGCGAAGATGCTTCGCGACCACATGTTAAATGAAGCCGTGAAGCAGTCGGATGCGTGGTATTCGTCAGGACAACTTTGGGATGATGGCGTCATTGATCCGCGACAAACGCGCAACCATTTGGGCATGTGTCTCGCGGTTGTCAATAACGCACCGATCAAAGGCACGGACAGTTATGGAATTTTCAGAATGTGAGTTAGATATGAGAAGTCAGCTAAAAGCAAGACCATGAAAAAGGAGAACAGCATCCAATTATTTCAGGAAAAGAGCATCCGCACCCATTGGGATGAGGAACAAGAAAAATGGTATTTCTCTGTTCAGGATGTCGTTCAAGCTCTTTCGGACAGTAACGATGTAAAGCAGTACATCAAAAAAATGCGAAAACGAAATCCAGAGCTGAGCACCAACTGGGGTACAATTTGTACCCCCCTTAAAATGATGGCTGCAGACGGAAAAATACGTAAAGTTCAAACTGCCGATACGGAAGGAATTCTTCGGATTATCCAATCTATTCCATCGCCAAAAGCAGAACCGTTCAAACAATGGTTGGCAAAGGTTGGTGCAGAACGCATAGAAGAAACAGAAGACCCAGAACTGGCATTTGACCGCGCCATGCAGACTTATCTCGCAAAGGGTTATTCCAAAGAATGGATAAACCAGCGGCTAAAAAGTATTGAAGTACGTAAAGAGCTGACCGATGAATGGCAACAGCGCGGAATGAAACAAGGTTTAGAGTACGCCATTCTCACAAACGAACTAACTGAGGCTTGGGCTGGAAAAAGCGTGAAAGATTACAAGAAACTCAAAGGGTTGAAAAAGGAGAATCTGCGTGATAACATGAGTAATCTTGAACTGGTGCTCAATATGCTTGCAGAAGCATCTACTACCGAAATCTCGAAAGAAAAGAAACCGCAAGGGCTTGAAGAGAACAAAGATATTGCGCGCAAAGGTGGAAATGCCGCCAAAAAAGCGCGACTGGAAATTGAGAAGCAAACGAGAAAACCAATTGTTTCTGGAAAGAATGCCCAAAACCTTTTAGATAAATCGAAAGATTGAACTGATGATGTCAATTCACACATTACCCTCATTTGCTAATTCGCTAATTTCCTAATGAGCACAATAAACTCAATCCTAATCGCCAACCGAGGCGAGATTGCCTCGCGTATCATTCGCACATGCAAGAAAATGGGCATCCGAAGTGTGGCCATCTATTCTGATGCCGATAGAGGAACGCCCTACACCAGAGAAGCCGACCAAGCCGTGCATATTGGCGGGAACGAGTTGACGACTTCCTACCTAGATCAGGACAAGATTATTGCAACAGCACGGAAAGTTGGTGCGGATGCCATCCACCCTGGTTTTGGGTTCTTGTCTGAGAATGCTGGTTTTGCCCAAAAGGTGCAAGATGCAGGATTGATTTTCATCGGTCCGAGGCCGGAAGCGATTGACGCGATGGGGTCAAAATCCAAGGCGAAGGATATTATGCGAAAGCATGACGTGCCTGTCATTCCGGGGTATCAGGGAGAAGACCAATCGGTAGAACGACTTTCTGCAGAAGCATTGAAAATCGGTTTTCCTGTATTGCTGAAAGCGGCCGCTGG
>DMRV01000052.1:0-1509 GCA_003456455.1 Flavobacteriales bacterium | reverse complement strand
ATCCAGTTTTGGGAATGACGAACTCATTATTGAGAAGTATTTCCCAACATCACGACATATTGAGTTTCAGATTTTCGGAGATCAACACGGAAATGCCATTCACGTATTAGAACGTGAATGCTCCATCCAAAGACGCTATCAGAAGATTATTGAGGAAAGTCCATCACCAGCATTGAGTGATGAGCTTCGAAATGAGATGGGCGAAGCAGCTGTCCGAGCGGCAAAATCCTTGAGTTATGATAATGCGGGGACGGTAGAGTTTATCCTATCCGATAAGAACGAATTCTTCTTTTTGGAAGTGAATACACGCTTGCAAGTGGAGCATCCCGTAACGGAAGAAATCACGGGACTCGACCTCGTTCAAATGCAGATTGAAGTGGCGGAAGGTCGTCCGCTTTCGGTTACGCAAGACGATATTAAAGGAAACGGCTACGCCATTGAGTGCCGATTGTATGCCGAGGATGCTGCTAACGATTTTATGCCTGCAACGGGTAAGATTTTGAAATGGGCAACGCCTGAAATTGACGGCTTACGTATTGAAACGGGTGTGGAAAGTGGTTCGGTCATTTCTACACATTACGACCCAATGATTGCCAAGCTGATTACGCACGGCAAGGACAGGGTTGAGGCGCAACGCAAAATGAGCGCGGCTCTGGCTAATCTTAATTGTCTCGGACTGACCACCAATCAGGATTTTCTAAAAGCCATTTTGGCGAATGACGATTTCCAAGCGGGCAAGTACGATACGCACTTCTTACTGAAGCAATTCAGCTACACGAACGACCAATCCCCACAAGCGATTGAAGTGGCCACTATTGCCGCCTCTGCATTTGACAAAGCTGAAAGAGAAAGCAAACGAAGCTTGCTTCAGAACATGCCGAGTGGTTGGAGAAACAACTTCTATCAGCCACAGCAAGAGACATTCTTGAATGGGGAAGATGAAATTCTTGTGAAGTACAGCTCAACTCAATATTCCATCGGTGAGAATGAATTTGAAGTAAACGTTCAAGAAGTTTCTGGAGATGAAATTCTGCTGGAACTGAACGGAATTCAAGAACGATTTACTGTTGTCAGAAATGGAAACGATTATTTCATTCAGCATGCGCAGAATGGAACAGTTACGCTGAGGAGAAAAGAGCGTTTCCCGATGAAGGAAGCCGAAAAAGTAAAGGGCGGTTACATCAGTCCAATGCCAGGAAAGGTGATTAAAGTGTTGGTAGAACCCGGGCAAGAAGTGAAAAGCGGAGACGGACTTTTAGTGCTTCTTTCCATGAAAATGGAAAACACCATTTGTGCCGATGAAGATGGAACAGTAGAAGACGTTTACGTGAATGTGGAAGAGGATTTGGAAGCAGGTAAATTACTTCTTAAAATGAAGGAAACGGAATGATGTTTACCAAAGAACAATTGAATAGTCTGGATTACACTTTCGCATTTTTGGAAGTGGAGCATGTAGGAAATGTGCTGACGATTACGCTTAATCGGCCTGAGAAGAAGAATGCGTTGCAT
>DMRV01000481.1 GCA_003456455.1 Flavobacteriales bacterium | reverse complement strand
AGGTCCAGTTGCTCCATCAGCACCAGCAGGTCCGACAGCACCAGCAGGACCAGTTGCTCCATCAGCACCGGCAGGACCAGTTGCTCCGTCAGCACCGGCAGGGCCAACACCTCCAGCTGGTCCAGGGTTTCCAGCAGGACCTTGAGGTCCAGTTGCTCCGAAACCACCAGCCATATCTAGGCATACCCAAATGGCATCATTCTCGTCCCAGTAGCAAAACTGGTCAATGTCAGTGTCATATACTAAAAGTCCATCAGCGCCAGCAACCGGCAAAACAGCTAGTCGTTGTAACGTATTTAATCTTGGAACCAGTAATCCTTTTTCAGTAGAAGAGATGTCCAAAATGGCATTTTCCTGAGGAGTAACTGTTCCAATTCCAACGTTATCCTGAGCAATTACATCAGGCGACAAGGAGAAAAACAGTACCGCGATAAGGGAAGCGGTAGTTAATCGAAAAGAAGTTTTCATTAATCGGGGTTTTTTAGAAAAATCAAATGTACGTAATTGATGTAAAAGTTACTCACCGTATTTTCTGCGCGATAGTACGGTGAGAATAAGAATTATTACAACGGTTTGTTGCGAGAAGTGAAAATCTATTTTTCAAATAAAATCCAGTAAATAACCTTTACCTAACGACCGAAACGTGCCCAAAGTAATCGTGCTCGTTGCCTTTCACGTCATTTAGACTGATTTTCCAAACGTAAACGGCTAATTCTACAGGTGCTCCTCGGAATGTTCCATCCCAAGGTTCATCGATGTTTTCTGTGTAATAAATGAAATCGCCCCAACGATTGAAAATGGACATCTGATATGTGTCCCAATCGATGCCTTCTCCATAGCCTCGGAAATTGTCATTTCTCCCATCGCTATTAGGTGTAAACGCATTTGGCACGTAGAACATGAAGTCTGGTTCTACAATCAATTGTCTTTGCGTTTCATCTGTGCAGCCATGTATGGTTGTTACTAGCAGATTGATGGTGTAAGTTCCAGTATCTCCGTAAAGATGTTCGGGGTTTTGAACTGTCGAGTTTTCACCATCACCAAAGTTCCAGTTCCAGCTGGCTATGTTTCCGGTAGATAGGTCGGTAAAATTGATTTCAGCATTTAACAGATTAATTAGTTCGGGGTCTAGCTCAAAATTGGCGTTGGGTAGAGGAAAAACCTCAACATAATTTGTAAGAACTGTATCTGTTACACACCCTTCGGCTGTAATTATGGACAATGAAACATCATATAAACCTGCACCGGAGTAAAGTTGCGATGGCGATTGCTGAGTCGATGTGTTTACCGTTCCATCGGGGTCTCCAAAATTCCAATTCCAAGAGGATGGAGTTGGTTGCGTTAAATCTGCAAACTCTACTGTAAGCGGGTGACAGCCGCTATCAGGTTCTGCCGCAACTACTATAGTCGGAATAATATGGACTGTGACTGTGCTGGAAGCAAAAGCTGCTGGCGTTGTACATCCATCGGTTACCATAAAATCAAACGTAGTTGTAACCAGTGGTTGGGTGTCTAACGGAAGTGTAATTGGATTCGTAATATCCGGAAGGAGGTAAATATTGTAAGCCCCATTACCACCTGCAGCAGTAAGGTCAATTGTGGCAAAATCGTACGGACAAATACTTGTATCAGGAGAAACAAGAGGGCGAATAACATCCAACGTAAGCGGAGGCAGTACTTGTACAACAACTACTTTGGGTGCAGATATACAACCATTGGCATCTGTTACAACCAACGTATACGTAGTAGTTTCTACTGGAGAAACTACCGGACTTTGCGCATTTGCAATAAGTGACGGGTCGGCAGGACTTGCCGTCCATAAGTAAGTGGCATATGGTGGAGTACCTCCTGTAACAACCGCTGAAAGAACTGCGGAACTTCCAATACAGATTTCACTAACATCAGACGTTACCTGAGTGATAACTTCAGTAGGGCCAGAAATGGTAACATTTATGACTTGAGTACACCCATCCTGATCAGAAACAAGAATTTCGTAGTCATCAGCACAAAGAGCCGTTTCCTGCCCAGTATTGGCAACATTCGGAGTCCAAGCGTAGGCATACGGACCAGCGCCATCTGGCACAATACTTACTTGTCCGTCACACGCCCCGAAACATGTTTCGTCTGCAGATGTCAAAACATAGTTAAACGTGATAGGCTGAGCAATAATAAATGTGGAGTCTAAACTACAATTGGTTGCATCAGTTACGGTAACCGTAACGCTTCCGGCACCTAAGCCAGATTCAACAGCCGAAGTGCCACCAGATGTCCAACTGTATGTATAAGGTGGTACGCCTCCTTGGGGAGCCACAACAATTTCACCATTAGTTAATCCACAGTCGGCATTGGTTATTACCGCTGGAATACTCATTAGCGAGAATGTAATTTCCACATCATCAGATGCTACACAGCCATTGCCATTGTCCTCAGTCCAAGTGAACGTATACACGCCTGCTGAAGGAACTGTAACAGTAGCGTTAGCGGTGTTCGCATCAGGAGTAAACGATGTTCCGGCAGGGCCGCCAGTCCAAGTTCCCGCACCATAACTCGCTACGCCTTCTAAAGTATAGGTGAGAATACACGTTTGCGCATCTGCTCCCGCTTCAGCAATTGGAAGTGCCACAAAAGGTCCACCTGTAATTGTTGTTGGGCAACCATTCTCATCTGTAATGTCGAATGAATAGTTGTCTCCGTTTTGTAATCCATCAATTACGATGTCGCCTCCATTCTGAGCGGTTGTATTCACAAAATTCGCGGTAGCTGGTAATAAGTTTGAAGCTGTAAATTCTCCACCCCAAACTTCAGGATGACCTCCACTTGCAGTTACCGTAACAGTGTTAGTTTGACAGTCAGGAACAACATTCGTAACAACAGGTGGTAAATAGCTTACTGTAGTTGTTGATCCCAGAGCCCAGCAGTTTGCATTCCAGGCATAGAGACCAGTTACTGGGTCCGAGTGGTAAAAAACAGTCGGTACGTAATACAGTTCATTATTAGGTAGACCGGGAGGAAACTGAGAAAATATAGAATTTGGGTCATTGATTTCCGTCAGAGGTCCGTTGGTTGGAATGAAACCAACATAACATGGGTCATCAGCAGGAAAAACACCTGGTGTAGGAGGGCAGGCGTAAACTATAAATGCATAGGATGGTGAATAAGGGTAAAGAGTTCCAGCAGCGTCAGTCAATGGACCTTCATCATCAGGAACAACAAAATCTCCGTTGTCAACTATATCTATTTGATCGCCATCACAAAGAATAAAGTCTGTTGTTCCGTCACCAGTGAGAGTTGCTGTAGTTGTACCTCCTTGAGCTGAACAACCGCATTGTATAGTTTGAGTTTGCTCGCAGGTCGGAAAATCTGAGAAGTAATAGGTAATTACATACGTAGCTGCCGCAGGGTCTAAGCCTGTTACTTGCCATGCTTCAGGGCTAGTATATGGAGGCGAAATGCTAGTTGTTTGCGTGCCTGTTCCATCGTTAATAGAGACTTCTATGGTTCCTGTGGCAGGAGGATTGTTGAATTCAATAGTTCCATCTACAACTCCACTTCCACTTACACAATTCGCTGAAGTAAAGGTGATAGTAGGAGGAGCCGTGTATGTTGTAGTAATTACACAGGTTTGGTCATCTGAGAATCCCGCACCAAAATCGCAGTCAAGACCATCTTGCGGTAAGCCAACATATGTAAATGTGGTTGGGCTGGTAAAAGGTGCATTTACAGTCTGTATGTTTCCAAAGCAATCTGTTACCGCTAATTGGCCGGTTGTTGGAGGGTTGGTAAACGTGACAGTTACTTCTACATCGTATTGCAAGAAGTTTTGTCCAGAAATATAGCAGTCTGATAGCACTACGTCTAGGTTATCCATGTTACAACCTGCGCAGTTATCTATTGTTACGGTAACAGGCTGAATGTCTGAACAAGTTCCGGCACCAGCCTGAATGTAATATGTCCCAGAAGTAGCAACGGCAGTTGGGTCTGGAATTGGAATGGTTCCAGCAGCATCTGTCCAATACGTTAATCCTCCTCCGCCCGTACTTCCCGCTGTGATCGCCACAGCGGTTAAATCAACTGTTGCTGGCTGACATTCTGGTGCGGGGTCGGTAATGGCTAAAGTTTGAGCAGGATCAACCGCTACATCAAACGTAATAGCGGGGCCATCCCCACATTGGATTGTTTCAATTACTGAGATTTGACCTCCAGTTGTTCCAAAATCAACCGTAATTGAGTTTGTTCCTTGACCGGCAGTAATAGATGCTCCAGCGGGAACTGTCCAAGCGTAAGTGGAGCCGGGTGTATTTGTTACGGAGTAAACATTCCCAGTAGCGTTTTGGCAAAGAGGAGTCGGCCCTTGAATAGGCGGTGTTTGTGGGTCGCAACAGTTTGCATCAATAATTATTGAAACATCATCCGATTCGGTAACGCAACCAGCATTGTCTGAAGCTGTAAGCGTGTAGGTGATCGCTCCGGTAGGGCAGACTTCTGGCGTGAGTGTAGTTTCTTCCCCAGCGGCCATATTGGTTGTCGGAGACCAAAGTACATCAGGAGCATATTCTTCAGGTTCGTCATCAAAAGTGATTGACCAACCGTCAAATACTCCGTCACCGGTAAGAGCACTTGTAGCAACCTCTATTGACCAAAGACCATTTGCAGTACAACCATCCATACCAGAAAATGGCTGACTAGAATTAAACGTGCCAGTAATTGGTTCAGGATTTGCGCCAGAAACTGCGGAACCCCCAGAAGGAACGAAGCAAGCATTTTCGTAATAAGACGGGTTTCCGAATAAACCACCAGCACCAGCTGGAGCCCCACCAATGGGCACCAACTCGACTTGAGTACCATCGGGGCAAACAAGAGTAATGGAAAGGGCTTCAACGCCACTGGGTGGGAGACCAAAACCAGTGAATTCTAAACTGGAAATACAAACCTCAACCAAAGAACCAGGGTTCACGTTAGCCATGTTCAAGTCTTGAACATTCACGTTTACGCTACCACCACCAAATACCGAAGCATCGAAGGTTTCGGTTTGATTATTTGAAAATGTAGTTATGCCTCCTGGATCAAAAATAACTTGTGCTGTTCCAGCCAAATCAATACAATCTCCAGGACAGATGGTTTGGTCTGGTCCTGCATCAACAATTACCACTGGATTTACAACGACAACTTCCACATTATCCGTGCAGTTTCCTGTACTAGTGGTCATGTTTACAGTGTAGGTTGTAGTAACTAATGGACAAACCTCAGTTGGGTTGTCTCCAGGAAGTGAAGTCGTATAATTGTCGTGTTGCCATATGTATTCTACAGTTGGATCGTTTACAATAATCTCTACGTTATCAATTCCCCAGTGGTCATATTCAGCGCCTGAATCTGCATCCTGAAACCATCGGAATTGCACACCATCAATCAGCGCCCCAGCAGGTATAGGAAAACACCAGTTGTTCCAGTTCACTAGTTGCGGGTCGTTTCCTCCGTTGGGGTCGAAATACTCAATCGTAATCCAATTTGTACCTCCATCAACTGAATATTGAAGAAAAACACCTTCATCTGGTTCATCCGGCCCTTCGCAAGGCGAGTTGTCTCCTTGTTCAGAGAATAGTAAATCAAAACATATAGTACCTCCAGCTGGCGCCACTGCTGGGCCAAAATTTAACGGATTTGTTTCAAGCGTTCGCGGTACGCCAGATTGGTCGCCCATCCAAATATGGTCTGTGCCATCAACCCCGGCAGGGCTGCATGGGTTATTGAAAGAAGCTTGCTGAGTAAATGCCCAATCAGTAGAAAGCGGTTGAGTATTGAAGTCTTCTTCGAAACTGATGTTTCCCGTAGTAGAACCAAAATGCGAAAGCGTTACACATTCGCCACAGGTTATTTCTGCGTAAGTCGAATTGGCCGTTACATCGCATTGAGAATAAGCAGTACCAGTCGATAAGATAACGATGGCAAGTACCGTGAACGAGGCTGAAAGTGTATTACTTAATCTCATCAACTGTAATATCAACAAGTTCATAATTGGTGAGTTTTCTAACCTTCTCCAAATTCAACATCTTAGAAAAGATGCGAAGGTCATTATTTGTACTGCAAGAGCCATGCATTACACTTTCGGCTTCTAGTGTAATAGTAATGAGGTGTTCCATGCTAGAGGAAGAACACGATGTGCATTTTCCATCAAACCAAAGATTTTTTTTGAAGGATAGTTCAACAGGAAAAGAGTTTTCGTTGTACACATTGAGAATAACAAACTCTTTGGAGATGCCATTTTTTACATCAGCACAATTTTGCAATGCCGAAGAAATACTGACTCCATCTTTGGTTATAATATCGTGCGTTTTTTCTACCACTTGAGATTGAGAAAACGCGGAAAAGCTCAGAAACCATAACACAACAAGGGTTGCGAATTGGCTAAGATGTTTGTAGAAACCAGAAAAGTTCAAAATCGAGGTGTTGGTTGGTTTACTTTTAGACTCCCCATCCTTGTTTGGGTTGCTATTTGGAGCAACAAGTTGCACAAAAAAATAACGTAATGGTAATTTCTCATCGCTGCGCTCTGAAGGTGAAAAAGTAGGATGAAAAAACAAGACCACGTGCGTAGCCGATGACAATTGAATAACCGACTATCGTACGACAGTCACATGACCACGATACGTGTGCTCATTTCCTTCTAGGTCGAACAGTCTTATAGACCAAACATAGGTTTCGTTTGGCACCTGCATCTCCTTAAACGTTCCGTCCCACGGATTTTCAATATTGTTAGTGAAAAAGATTTCTTCTCCCCAGCGGTCGTAAATAGACATTTCATACGTGTCCCAATTCACGCCTTCTCCGTACCCTCTGAAATCATCATTTCTCGCATCAGAATTGGGAGTGAATGCGTTTGGAACATAAAACATAAAATCAGGTTCGATTTCAATTTGTCGCATGGTTTCATCTTCGCACCCGTGAATTGTAACCACCTGAAGCCAAACTAGGAACGTACCGGTATCTCGATACGTGTACACTGGATTTTCCTGTGTTGAAAAATCTCCAGTTCCAAAATCCCAGGACCATCCCGCAATTGAGTCAACAGAGAGATCTGTAAAATTGATTTCCCCCTCCAAGACATTTGTTCGTTCGGGGTCTGCTTCAAAGTTTGCATACGGTAGGGGAAATACTTCGATGTATTCGGTTTTGGTACTATCCGAAACACAACCATCCGCAGTGACAATAGCAAGTGAAACATCATAGAAACCTGGGCCAGAATATGCGTGGAATGGGTTGGCGCTAGTAGCACTATTTACACCTGAGTTTGAATCACCAAAATCCCATTCCCAACTTACGGGCGCAGGTTGGGTTAAGTCTGTGAAATTTGTAACGTGAGGGTCACAGCCTTCTAGCTCATCTCCAATAAAATCAACTTCAGGAATGACGAAAATTGTGATGGTACTGGATGTAGTTGCGGCAGGAGTGGTACAACCATCAATAACCGTGAAGCTGTAGGTTGTGGTAGAATTAGGCTGCACTTGCATTGGCAAAGCAACAGGAGTAGACAGATCTGGTTGAAGGAAGTAGGAATAAGTGCCATCACCACCTGTTGCGATTAAATCAATGGTCGCAAAATCGTACGGGCAAATTCCCGTGTCAACATTTAGAGGACGAGTAACTGAGAGCATGAGGGGGTCTAGCACTTCAACCGTAACTACTTTAGGAATGGATTCACAACCATTCGCATCTGTGGCAATCAGCGAGTAATCTGTTGTGATGACTGGACTAACCGTTGGGTTTTGTTGTGTTGCAATAAGGCTGGGGTCGTTCGGAGTCGATGTCCAAATTGTAGTGGCGTAAGGTTGTGTTCCGCCAGATATTGTGCCGGTTAGGTTAGCTGATTCTCCAATACAAATAGGTGATGCGCTAGCCGCCACGGAAGTGGAAACCATTGTTGGTTGTCCAATTATGGCGGAAGCAGTGGCTACACAATTCAAATCATCAGTAATCGTTACATCGTATGTTCCTGCACAAAGATTTGCAGCTGTAGCAGCGTTTTGTGTTGGAGAAGTATTCCAAGAATAGGAGAGAGGTGCAACTGCAGCATTGCTAGCCAGAGCAATTGCAGTGCCATCACAATTCTGAAAGCAGCTTGCGTTAGTAAACGAAGAAATGCTAGCAGAGAAACCCGGGGTTGAGGTAACCTCAATATCTGCAGATCCCGAACATCCATTATTATCTATCACTATAACGGTATAAATGCCTGGTTCAAGACCAGTTGCGACCGTACCTGATTGGGTTGGTGTGGAATTCCAAGTGTACGCATAATCTAAGGTGACCGTTCCGCCAGTTGCTGTAGCGCTGGTTTGCCCGTCAGGGTTTCCACAATTGGATTGAATGTCCATTATAGCAGTGACCGCAACCGCGGTCGGTTCAGAAATCACGATTTGTGCAGTCGCTAGACATCCATTAGCGTCTGCCACTCCAACATTATACGTTCCGGCACAAAGATTTGAAGCTGTTTGTGTTGATTGAGCACTTGGGTCATCCCACAAATAGATTAACGGTGTAGCACCATTTAGGGCGTCCACCGTAGCGGTCCCATCACAATTACCATCACATGCAACGTTAGAAAACACAATAACGTTTGCGGTTAAGCTGCCAGGATCTACCCCAACAATTACCGATGCGGTAGATTGACATCCTCCATTATCGGTTAAGACTACGTTATACGTTCCGGCTGCTAAATCTATGGCTGTTTGCGTTGTTTGTATAGGGCTTGTGTCCCAAGCATAGGTATAAGGTGCATTGCCATCAACGGCTGTTGCAGTAGCAGTTCCGTTTGGTGTAGTGCATACAGCATCGGTGCTGCTCATCGTTGGAGGGGAAAGTGCCCCAAGAGTTAGACTTACTGTTACGGTTTCCGAAGCTGTACATCCTGTAGCATCGGTTACTGTTACATCATAATTTCCAGCTGCAAGAGCTGTTGCAGTTTGAGTGGTTTGTACGGGAGTAGTGTTCCAGGCATACGTGTATGGGGCAACCCCACCAGAAGGAGTAACTGTGGCTGTACCATCATCACCCGCACAGGAAGCATCGGTAGAACTGCTTGGTGTTTGAATATCTACCACAGTAATATTCACATTAGCACTGGTACTGCAATTTCCATCATTCGCTGCTACAGTGTATAAGGTTGTAGTGCTTGGTGAAGCTATAACAGTAGCTCCCGTTGTTCCTGATAATCCGGCAGCGGGAGACCATGTATAGTTTATCCCCGGATTAGTACTGCTTGCGGTTAGGTCAACTGATTGTCCAGTACATAATGCGGCAGTTGTTGGAGTTACACTAACCGAAACGGTGCTGTTTTGTGTAACTGTAACCACATCTGAAACAGTGATTACAGATTGATCGCAATTTGTATACGTTGCTTCGGCCGTGTATGTAGTAGTTACAGCAGGGCAAACGTTTACCGTGAGACCAGAACCTATAATATTTGAACTGCCATCGTACCATTCAACAGTAAAATTAGGCGCGCCATCGGGTGTAAATCTCCAACCTTCGTTGTTGGCAGTCCAAGGGCCAGTATTCCTTCCAGCTGGCGTGAGACCGGAAGCTCCAGTAGCATCTTGTATCCCAATTACTGCATTCCCGTCATTCCAATCAGTACAGGTTTCTTTCTGTTCAACATAAACCTCAATAACATTGGTGGTTTCATATATTACGATTTGCTGTGTGGTACGACTGCACCCTCCACCTCCAAATATACCGCCAGTACAGTCACAACTAAAATGTGCTACATCATTGAAACTCACTACGAACATCCTGCAGGGACTAACTCCCTGAATGAGATAGCTAATTTCTCCCGATACACTTGGGTCGATATCGTGGTATGCTCCCATAATGCAATTTGTGTACAAATTTGCTGAGGGAATTGCGTCAGTAAAAGCAAAAGCGCATATTTGATTTGCCTCAGTTATGTCAAAGCTAATGAGGCCGTTTGCACCAATTACAACTTGGCTGTAGACGTTACCATAGAAGCAAAAGTTGAAAGGCAGATTTACTATACCTCCAAAAATGTCATCTGTATTGATTAGCTGGGCTATCCCTCCAGTAAATGGTGCGGGAGGTGCGTACGGAATAGAGCTTACAGCATATGAGGTGGATTCACCTGTTTCAAATACCGAAGCAGTTAAATCAGTACAGTTAATATTGCAATCAACTGATTGATTTGGACCAGTTGTGATATTTGGACATCCTGGCTGCGCAAATCCAACCTTATTAAAGGCCAGAATGCAAATAATGACTACAAGAAATTTACAAATGCTGGAACTTGCTGACAATGGAGATGCTTGCTATTTGTGCCGATAAAGTGTTACGGTTCCTGTAATGGTTTTCGGCTCAAACGTATTGAACTTTTTTAGTTTGAATACATAGACGTAGGTTCCTTGCTTCACGTCTTTTGTTGAATTTTGGTTTGTTCCATCCCAAAATTTAGTAGGGTTATCTGTTTGCCACATAAGATTTCCCCAACGGTCATATATTTGAACATTATAGCTTTCGTATTCGAAGCTTTGGCCAACCGGTCCCCAAGTATCATTGAGTCCATCGCCTTCGGGTGTAAAACCACTTGGAACGTAAAACGTAAAGAAAGGGTCAACTTCCATGTATCTGAACGTGGTATCTGCACAACCATATTGTGGTTCGTTGTA
>DMRV01000087.1 GCA_003456455.1 Flavobacteriales bacterium | reverse complement strand
AATTTCTCCATCGGCATTTAAGTCGTTACATGGAGTAGGAGAGATGGCGTTAGAAAGAATATCCAACACATAGCTATGGGCATCTAGTACGTTCTGCTCAACATCTGTATTCAAATCTCCTCTTAGTGCAGTTCCTGCACAAGTGCCTTCACAGTCAGGTTGTGCCGAACCATAGAGCGTTCCCTCACAATCTAAGTATGGACTGCAATCTGGTACTTGATTGACGTACATAGCACCATTCACATCTCTACCAATGTAAATGCAAAGTTGCGCCCAGTTATTGAGGTGATTTAACTCCATGCGCCCAAGTGCGTCTGGGTCATTGTCCCAGTTAGCCGTGTTCACAAACGTGTAAAGTCCCGTGTCTACATCTGTTACATCAATCCATTGGCAGTCTAAGCCTGATGAATAAATATCGCCACAACCAGCAGTTATTCCCATAGTACTACAACCATATTGGAAGCTTCCTCCTCCGCTGCATTCTAAATCCATTACACAGAAACCGTTCTTGAAACCGATAGGAAGCTCAACGCCATTCACATCATAGAGTTTGTATTCAGCATAACCCTTGTAATGCGTGTGATTGTGGCAGTTAATAAAATCAAACTGGTCTGGGTTTGCAGATGGATTTCCAATGTAGTAGTCCATATTCCCGATGTTCTTGATGTGTGTAGAAAACCGAATGATGTCACGCGCTCCATAGCCATTCAAGCAATTCTCCTCCACACGACAATCGTTGGCGGCAACATTCATGTTGTCCATGTAAAGTGAGTTGGCTAACGCCAAAGAATCCACAATCAAATCTGGTCCATCTGGACATAGTGGGTCGCCTGGATAAACGCAATTGTTATCAGATACGGACGCAAGCGGATTGTAATTACAAGCAGTAGGGTCTGTACAGCCAACTACTGGTCCGTTGTAGGCTAAAGACCAAGCAATACTACCGATGCAATCTCCATTTACGCTACCAATTCTAATCCAATATTCAACCCCAGCTTCCAATAACGCTCCGCCAATCATGGCTTGCGGTCCGCACCCACCTTGGTCGTTATCGTAATAGATTGTTCCTGTGTTGTCTTCTGCCCAATTGAGTCCGGTGCAGTAATCGTATATCCATATTTTACTGTCGCAAGAATTGTTGCAAGCTTCTATTGCATATGTTCCCGTTTCTATTGGAGTAAATGAATACCATGTATTTGTTGATGGGGCCGTATAACTTCCTTCAGTCACAACAAACGCATCTCCACAAGAAGAACCCGGAGGGCAATTAAAAAGGTCGAACGTATTGGTTCCAAAATCACCTCCAGAAGCTACTTCTGTTCCATCTACCGTTACGAAATACGAGCCCGTACCGTACGAACAGCAGATACCATCACCAAATTCATCGAATATTTCAAATTTCAAGCATTCAGATGCTGCTACACAAACCGTTTCGGTATAAAGTGTATTGCTTGCGTAAGCGCCAGACTGACCTCCAGATGCCAGTATGGCACCGCTGTTGTTCAGTAAATTCCATTCCGTCTCCTGACCAAAGTTGTCGGTAAGAATTTCAACGGCAACTTCTATCTCACCAGAAGCACATTGAGCGTGTGCTGTAAATGCTCCAATAAGAAGAGCCATAAGGACTAGTAGTGTTCTTTTCATAGTGCTATTTGAATTCCGAATTTAGGTAATTGCTTAGTTATAAAAGGTCTCGTTTTTGGGAATCTTACGCACTCAAAACGTACTGGTAAAGAGGTAGTTGCCATAGGAAAATTGGTGTTTGCAGCTAAAAAAAGAAGTTGAAGATAATAAATCGTAGACGAATTAGTGTTTTTGACTGATTAATGGCTATTTTTAGTCGACTAAGCGACTCAAGAATTTGACAAACCCAATTCTGTTTTAATCGAAATGCCAGGAACATGCTGATAGAAACTAGAAGAACAATCCGCCCAATTTTGGAAAAAGTAATTACGCCTACCGCACTTATTCTAATTGATGATGATGTAGTAAAAACCTACATGAATGCCGATGTGGAATTTAACACTGAGGCTGCTTCTGATAACGTAGAGGCAATTTGGGAATACGTTAAGGGCAAAAAAGTCTATCATTTAGCCGTTCCAGATGCTTCTACTCAGATTACAATGGGTGTTGATGAGTTTGGTGATAGTCGTTTTGAAAATCTGAAGCTTGGGGAAGCAATAATTGTAAAAACGTTGGCACATCGTATTCTTGCCAAGGCATTTGTTAAAGTGCGTTGTAGCAAATACCCCATAAAGATGTTTGAGGATGAAAACGATGCTTTGGCATGGTTTGACACGCTTCGTGCAACAACTAACTAGCTAACTAACTACATCGGTTTTTTGATGTTGTCCGTGGTGTCAACGCCTGATAACACCTCAATTTTAATTCCATCAGATAGCCCAAGTTTTACCGCACGCTTCTCAAATTTTTGAGGAGTGGTTTCTATCTCTACAAATGTAGAGTCAGGGTGATTTCCGAATATCAATAGTGCTTCAGGAATAGCTAAAACGCTATCTCTTTGGTCTAAAACGATGTCTGCATTGGCGCTGTAACCAGAACGAATAAATACACCATCTTGTAGTTGTACCTCAGCCTTAATTTTGAACTGAATAGCGCCATTCTCTTCAACTCCTTTTGGTGATATGTGGTCTAATCGGGCCGTGAAGTTATGGCCTTCTAACGCGCCTATGGTTATGCGTAAATCCATGCCTTCTTTGATTTTTCCAACCTCGCTTTCATCAACTTTCCCTTCAAAAATCATTTCGCCCATATCGGCAATGGTGGCAATGGTTGTTCCTTCATTAAACGTATTGCTTTCAATTACAGAGTTTCCTTCTTTCAGCGGAACTTCCAATACCATTCCAGTTGCCGTAGAACGGATGATGGTGTTTGAACTACTGCCTTGGTCTTTTAACGCGCCTTCTTCTATCAATTGAAGATTGCTTTCTGCTGCAAGCAATTCTTGCTTCACGTTCATTAATTGGGTACGAACTGGTTGGAATTCAGCCTCCGCAATCACTCCTTGATTGACCAATTTTTCTTGGCGATTGAAGTTGAGTTGCGCATCCTGAACTGCCAGTTCGGCCATTTGAACCCGATTCTTCGCGTTGTTCAAACTCACCATGTCGGGCACAATTTTAACCTTGGCAATGGCATCTCCATTCTTCACCATCTGTCCTTCTTCAACATATACCTTTTCGATAATGCCAGAAACACGCGGTTTTATAGCCACTTCTTTCTTTGGAGAAATGGTACCTGTTGCAACGGTCTTTTTGATGATGTCACTTCTGAAAGCTTTATCGGTTTCAAAAACCACGGGTGGTTCCTGCGACTTATCGTATAAATGCCAAAGCGTGTATCCAAATCCTCCGAGGATAATTACAACGACTAATATTCTTACAAAAGATTTCATGTTCAGTTCAATTTTCAGTTCGTAAAGCTTCTACAGGTTTTATTTCGAGTGCCCGATAGGCTGGGATAAATCCAGCAAAACAGCCAGAAAC
>DMRV01000088.1:1423-3139 GCA_003456455.1 Flavobacteriales bacterium | reverse complement strand
CGTGTATCCAAACCCTCCGAGGATAATTACAACGACTAGTATTCTTACAAATGATTTCATGAGTTTAATTTTCAGTTCGTAAAGCTTCTACAGGTTTTATTTCGAGTGCGCGATAAGCAGGGATGAAACCAGCAAAACATCCGGAAATAATCAATACCCCAAGGGCGATAAGGATGGTTTGGAAGTCTATCTCAGGATTCTTGAAAGAGTCATCTTCAATCAATGGTCCGGCAAATTCTACTGCCCAAACGCCTAATACAATTCCGATGTAACCAGCCATAGATGTAAGTACCAATGCTTCTAAAATAATCTGACTTACAATGCTCAGTGGACTGGCTCCAATAGCACGTCTAATACCAATTTCTTTGGTACGTTCTTTCACAATTACCAACATGATATTGCTAATGCCAATAACACCAGCTATTAACGTAAGCGAACCTACAAACCATATGAGGAAGTTGATTCCTGAGAAAACATTGGCGTATTCGGCAAAGTCTTCTTCATTGTTATTGGTGCCAAACGCAAACTCATCGTCCGGATGAATTCTGTGCCGTTCTTTCAACACTTTGAGCACTTTGGCTTCCATCTCTGCAACAGAAAAACCATCCTCAGGCATAAAGCCGAAATAACTCACCCATTGGCCATAGTTAAAAGCTTGCTGAAAAGAACTTAACGGAATGAAAATGCTCTGTGCGTCTTCTTCTGCCTCTCTGCCAGATTTTTTGGTTTTAAACGTTCCAACAACGGTAAAATAAACGCCATTCATTCGAATGCTGCTACCTATTACTTCTTCTTCTGGTTCATACAGGTCGTTTACCACCTTGGAGCCTATAACAGCAACCTTACGTTTCTGATCAATATCCATTTGATTGAGCAACCGACCTTTAGGAGCTGTCATTGGTTGAATCTGTACAATTTCCGGATAATCACCTTTGATTCCGTAAGCCCCCGTATTCATCCCTCGCACCACATTGGCAGAACCACGCCATCCACCAATCTCATTTCTGGGAGCAATTACTTTGGCTTCTGGTACAAGCTCACGTAATGCTTTAGTGTCCTCATTGCTAAGATTGAATCTTCTACCACTTGGGAGTCCCTTATAGGGTTTAGTAGTTTTTTGTGTCCAAACGTATAGGGAGTTAGTTGTGAATCCTTGGAACTCGTCTGTCACACCATTTTGCAGACCAGAACCAGCACCAAGCATGATAATGAGCATGAAAATGCCCCAAAGCACTCCGAAAGCTGTGAGACCCGTTCGCAGTTTATTTGCACCCAAGGTGTCAAATACTTCACGCCATCTGTCTATATCGAAAATGCTCATTCGTCTCTTAGGGCTTCGATTGGACTGATAGATGCTGCCTTAATTGCCGGAACTAATCCAGCGAGTGTTCCTGCTGAAATTAATATCAAAGTTGCAATGCTAGCTGTGTAGAGGTCAACCTCTGGGTTTTGAAAAATGCCCGGGTCTTCAATCATTCCGGCTACGGCTTCTAGCGTAAAAACGCCAGCAACCAAACCAAGGTAGCCAGCAATACTTGTAATAAATATGGACTCCATTATGATCAGGGAAACCACAGAAAAAGGAGTAGCGCCCAACGCCTTGCGAATACCTATCTCGCGTGTGCGCTCTTTCACCACAATCATCATAATATTCCCAATTCCCACAATACCTGCGATGATGGTTCCAATACCAATAATCCACACGAAGAGACTTAT
>DMRV01000088.1:0-1345 GCA_003456455.1 Flavobacteriales bacterium | reverse complement strand
TTGCGCATTTTCTGCTCAATAATGAGACTTTCTTCTGGCGTTGCATCGCCAATAGTAGTGCTGATTGCGTGCACGTTTCGCCCTCGGTCAAAAACCATTTGTCCTACCGTTTGCGGAATGTAACCGCGCCTGTTGTCACGGGCGCCACCACCATCTTTAAATGTTCCGATTACCTTAAAGGAAATGCCTCCAACTTTTATCTCCTTTCCTAAATGGTCATCATTTGGAAAGAGTTCTTTTTGAATGGGAATACCTATTACGATAACCTTTCTGCGTTTTTCAATGTCTATTTTGTTCAAAAACCGTCCGGTAATAAGAGTTGCGTTTTCCGCATAGAATTGCCCAGGGTGCGTGGAAATGAGCTGGTAGTTGCCCTTTTTTTCCTGGTAAACCATGTCTTTGCTTCCCAGCCATAGACGAGAAGCCACATTTTCCAAACCATCAACACGACCATCTAGCGCATTGTGGTCTTCGTCTGTAAAACGAATAGACCTACCTGGCTTCATTCCTTTAAATGGAATAGTAGTCCTACCTCGGTAAACCCAAATACTGTTTATGGCATCTTCCTTAAACTCCTGCTCAAAACCATTGCGCAATCCATTACCTGAACCAAGCAGGATAATGAGCATGAAAATGCCCCAGAATACGCTGAACCCAGTAAGAAACGTTCTTAGTTTGTTCTTACTAATCGTTTCAAATATCTCTTGCCATTTATCGACATCAAACATGGCTTGCGGCTGAGTTGCTTGTGTCGCTCTCGATTAGTCCATCTTTCATCAGAATAACGCGATTGGTTTGCTCTGCAATGTCTTGCTCGTGCGTAACTATAACTACGGTCATTCCTGAAGCATTCACGTCTTTGAGCATTTGCATCACTTCGCCTGAGGTTGTGCTGTCTAATGCGCCAGTTGGTTCGTCAGCCAGAATCACTTTTGGTTTAGTTACTAATGAACGCGCTATGGCAACTCGCTGCTTCTGGCCTCCGCTCATTTCACTTGGAAGATGTTCTGCCCAATCAAGCAATCCAACTTGCTCTAGGTATTCCAAGGCAATCTTGTTGCGTTTGCGCCTACTTACACCTTGATAGTATAGTGGAAGCGCCACATTTTCCATTGCATTTTTGAAATTCACCAAATTGAAACTCTGAAATACAAAGCCAAGCAGTTTGTTTCTGTACTGAGCAGCTTTGGTCTCGCTCAGATTCTGAATAAGCGTGTTGTTTAGATGATACGTGCCCGAATCGTAATCATCAAGAATGCCGATTATGTTTAGAAGGGTTGATTTTCCTGTTCCTGAAGAACCCATGATGGAAACCAGTTCCCCTTCGTTTATGGTCAAATCAATC
>DMRV01000219.1:309-5353 GCA_003456455.1 Flavobacteriales bacterium | reverse complement strand
CTTGCATCATTTCAGTTTTTCAACTCCTTCCCGAAGACGAGCAACAACTTCTTCTTGTCCTAAGAGCTCCGTCATTTCAAACAAAACTGGTCCGCCACCTTGTCCGCTCAACAATACACGGAACAATTGCATAACGTGTCCTGGATTGATTTCCAGCTTCTCAGCCGCTGATTTGAACGTGGTTTCAATAGCTTCTGCTTTCCAATCAGACAACGCACTCAGTGCATCAGCAACTGCTGGAAAAAAGCGTTCTGCATTTTCGTTCCAGCGCTTCTTAATCACCTTTTCATCATACTCTGCTGGTTTCTGGAAGAAGTAACTTCCAAAGTCCCAAAACTCAGATGTAAACTGCGTTTTCTCTTTAATCAATGCGCAAATAGCAGTCACGTAAGCTTTATCGGCATCAACGCCTTCTTCCTTCAGTTTTACCATGAAGATGTCGGCTAATTCAGCATCATCCCGTGTACGCAAGTATTGCTGGTTGTACCATTTTGCTTTCTCTGGATCAAACTTAGAGCCTGATTTACCAACACGCTCCAAAGAGAACGTTTGTACCAATTCGTCCATGGTAAAAATCTCCTGAGGCGTTCCCGGATTCCAGCCCAACATGGCTAGCATGTTTACGAATGCTTCTGGGAAATACCCACGCTCGCGGTAACCGTGCGATTGCTCGCCTGACTTTGGATCCAACCAATTAAGAGGGAACACAGGGAAACCAAGACGGTCTCCATCACGCTTGCTCAGTTTTCCGTTGCCATCAGGCTTGAGGATAAGTGGCAAGTGCGCAAAAACAGGCATCACATCTTCCCAACCCAAATATCTGTACAGCAAAACATGTAATGGTGCCGATGGCAACCACTCTTCTCCACGAATTACATGCGTGATTTTCATCTTGAAATCATCTACAATATTAGCCAAGTGGTAGGTTGGCATTCCGTCTGATTTGAACAAAACCTTATCGTCCATTTGCGATGACTGTACCACAACCCAACCACGAATGGCATCATGGAAACGAACTTCTTCCTTTCTCGGAATCTTGATACGAATTACGTACGGCTCACCTTCATCCAGTCGCTTTTTCACTTCATCCTCAGATAAAGTGAGCGAGTTCTTCATCGTTTCACGTGTAACCGCATTGTATTGCGGAGCCGCAACTTTCGCTTTTTGCAAACGCTCACGCATTTCGGTAAGCTCCTCAGAGGTATCGAACGCATAATACGCATGGCCGCTTTCTATTAACTGATCGGCATATTCGCGATAGCTCGCCTTTCTTTCCGATTGACGGTATGGGCCATAATCCCCTCCTTGTTTCGGGCCTTCATCGAACTTCATTCCGCACCATTCCAGCGCTTCCATCATGTATTCTTCAGCACCTGGCACGTAGCGTGTTTGGTCGGTGTCTTCTATCCGAAGAATAAAATCTCCTCCCAATTTTTTGGCAAGAAAATAATTGTAAAGCGCAGTTCTAACGCCTCCCATGTGCAATGGTCCTGTTGGACTAGGGGCAAATCTTACGCGTACTTTTCGGTCTTCCATTATGGTTGATTTTGGGCGTGCAAAAGTAGGCTTATTTCGTGTTTAGCCTTGTGAGCCATCGTCCTTCAGGAATAGCCGTATTTTTGCTAATCGCAGCAACAAAGAAATTATGCAGGCGTTGAGAAGAAGATGAGCGCGAACAGCAACCAGTTAATCCAGAAATTAGACGAGTTTATTCGGAAGTATTATCTGAATCAGCTTATCCGTGGCATACTGCTCACAACAGGTTTGTTGGTGGCGTTTTTCCTTGCCTCGGTTTCGTTAGAGTATTTCGGGCATTTTGGCACAAACACACGTACCATTTTCTTTTATGCATTGGTGGCTACTTCGTTCATTTCGTTCGGAATGTGGATTGCCGAACCATTAATAAAGCTCTGGAAAATCCGCCCAGGCATTTCGTATGATGAGGCCGCATCCATCGTTGGAAAACACTTTTCCAATATTGAAGACCGCTTGCTGAACACGCTGCAACTGCAACGCACGGCTGAGTCTTCTAGTTCTGAATTGCTGATGGCAAGCATTGACCAACGCATTGGTGAATTACAACCTGTTCCGTTTGCCACTGCCATCGACCTTGGCCAGAACAAACACTTTCTGCGCTATGCCGTTCCGCCATTATTGTTGCTGATTCTCATTCTGATTTTCTCTCCATCACTAGTTACGGAAGGAACACGGAGACTTGTGAATCACCGAACCACGTTTGAAAACCTTGCTCCATTTCTGTTCAATATTCAGAACGAGGACCTTTCTACTGTTGAGTTGCAAGACTTTGAGTTGCTTGTTTCCTTGGATGGAAAAGAAGTGCCCAACGACCTTTATGTTGAGATTAACGGCAAGCGCACATTGATGAATAAATTGAGTGCCGCCAAGTTCTCGTACGTGTTCCATCAGCCGCGCGAAAACGTTGATTTCCAGTTGAGCGGAAACGGTTACAACTCATCGGCACACGTATTAAAGATCCTTCCAAAACCCTCTATTGTTGGGTTTGATGTAGAGCTGGAGTTCCCGAAATACACGGGCAGAACAAATGAGGCGCGTAAGAATACGGGCGACCTTCTTATTCCCGAAGGAACAAAAGTGAATTGGGTTTTCAACACCTCCAAAACCGAAGGAATTAACGTGGTAATTGGCAAGGAAAGCCAAGCGCTAAAACGAGTTGCCGCAAATGCATTTACGTTCTCAGAGCAGTTTAAACGAAGTTCGGAATACACCATTGTTGGCTCCAATGAGTTCATGAAAGCTGGCGATTCGTTGCGCTATACGGTTACGGTTGTGCCAGATCTTTATCCATCTATTTCTGTAATAGGCGTAGAGGATTCACTGAACCCGAAAAAACTTTATTTCAACGGTCAAGTAAAGGATGATTATGGTTTCTCCTCGCTTGTTTTTAAGTACAAACGATTAGATAAATCGGGTTCTTCTACGGAAGAAAACGAGCAATCCATCAGCGTTTCAAAGAATCAGAAATCAGAAACCTTCTTCCATTTCTGGGACTTGGCGCAAATTGGGCTTGCCCCTGGCGATGCCATCGAATATTACTTCGAGGTTTGGGATAATGATGGTGTGAACGGAAGTAAATCATCGCGTTCGGAAAAGAACACGTACCGCGTTGCTACCATGGATGAATTGGCTGCCGAAAATGATTCCAAAAGCGAAAAGCTGAAGCATGAAATTTCTGAAAGCATGAAGATGGCCGAGGAAATGAAGAAGTCCATCAAAGACATTCAGAAAGACCTTCTCGATAAGAAAAACTTGGATTGGGAGGATAAGGAAAAGATGAAAGAGGTGCTGCAAATGCAAAAAGCATTGCAGAAGAAGATGGAGGGCGTTCAGCAAAAAACGGAACAGAAAAACTCCAAGATGAACGAGATGATGGAGTTTGACCCACAACTCGTTGAGAAGCAAAAGCAGCTCGAAAAGTTGTTTGAGGAAGTAATGTCGGAAGAGATGAAAAAGCTGTTTGATGAGATGGAAAAACTCATGGAGGAGATGACCAAAGATAAAGCTCAGGAGTTGTTGGAAGACATTGAGCTATCTAACGAAGACCTTGAGAAGGAACTCGATAGAAGCCTGGAGCTTTTCAAACAAATGGAATTTGAGCAGAAGCTCGAACAGACCATGGAGCGTTTGGAAGAGTTGGCGAAAGAGCAAGAAGAGCTTTCGGAAGAGACGAAAGAAAAGTCTGCGGAGAACGAAGTGTTGAGTCAAAAGCAAGAAGAACTAAACGAGAAGTTCGAGGATATTAAAAAGGAAATGGACGACCTCGAGAAAAAGAACGAAGAGCTCGAAAACCCCAACAAAATGGAGGATTTCGAGAATGAGGAAGAGTCTGTTTCAGAAAGTCAAGAGGAAAGCAAGGAGCAGCTAGACAAAGACCAGAATAAAAAGGCCTCTGATTCGCAGAAAAAGGCTGCCGACCAGATGAAGAATATGGCTCAGAAAATGGGCAACATGATGATGCAGATGCAAGCGCAAGGCGCACAAGAAGACATGGAAGCGCTGCGTCAAATAGTTGAGAATCTACTCACACTTTCTTTTGATGAAGAATCGCTCATCAACACGTTAAAAGTCACCAATCAAAATGACCCGAAATACACGGACCTCGCTCGTGAGCAACTGAAACTGAAAGACGACAGCAAACTAATTGAAGATTCACTTTTCGCACTAAGCAAACGTGTTCCGCAAATTGAAACCATTGTCAACCGCGAGATTCGCTCTGTGAACAGCAACATGAAAAAGTCCATCCAGAACATGGCAGATAGGAAAACAAGTGATGCCCTATCGCGACAGCAGTTTGCACTTACTTCCCTGAATAATCTTGCTCTGCTTTTGAGTGAAGTAGTACAGCAAATGCAACAAGCTATGGCCTCGCAGATGCCAGGTTCGGGTTCGTGTACTAAGCCTGGGGGCAAAGGCAGCAAACCATCTGCAGGTGCCATGCGCAAGCTCCAAGAGCAAATGAATCAGCAGCTGGAGCAAATGAAAAAGGGCATGCAAACGGGAGGTAAAAAACCAGGCGATAAACCCGGTATGGGCGCTGGCGGTAAAGGAATGAGTAAACAGATGGCCCAAATGGCTGCACAGCAAGAAGCGCTCAGAAACATGGCGCGTGAGTATGAGTCTCAACTGAAAAAAGAAGAAAGCGGAAAAGGTGGTTCTGGCGACATGAAGAAACTCCAAGAGATGATGGAGGAAACAGAAACCGACCTCGTGAACAAAATGATTACGCAGGAAACATTGATGCGCCAGCAAGAGATTTTAACGAAGCTTTTGGAGGCTGAATCTGCAGAACGCGAAAGAGAACAGGAGCAACGCAGAGAATCTAAAGAAGCGAAAAGTGAAGATTATGGTAACCCTGAAATCTTTTTCGAGTATATAAGGCAGAAAAATAATGAGACAGAACTGCTGAGAACTGTTCCACCAAACCTAAATCCATTCTATCGCGATAAGGTTGATGAATACTTCAAGAAGCAGGCGGAATAGCTGCACTTATGGAAAAACAAAGCCT
>DMRV01000219.1:0-227 GCA_003456455.1 Flavobacteriales bacterium | reverse complement strand
GTGAACAACGCCATCAATCATGGTAACCGTCAAAATGCTGATAAAAAGGTTCATTTAGATTTCGTGGAACGTGCCGATCGACTTTCTTTCAGCGTTACTGATGAGGGTGAAGGTTTTGATCATGAAGCGCTTCCGGACCCAACAGATCCTGAAAACTTAGAGAAAATTAGTGGTCGTGGTGTGTTTCTCATGAAACATTTGGCCGATGAGGTTGAGTTCTCTGAGAA
>DMRV01000411.1 GCA_003456455.1 Flavobacteriales bacterium | reverse complement strand
CAAAATCGCAGAAATAGCTGTTCCATCAATATCCAAGTTTACGATATACTGATTGGGCGTGTAAACTAATTTCTTAAACAAACGCTCATCTATCTGAATATGCGTTTCTTCCTTCCCTCCGTAGACGATGCATGGAACCAAGCCTGCTCTTCGAGCGACTTTTGCATCGGCTTTCCCTAGGGACTTCCTTTTTGATCCTGTTATGGAGATCGATTCCATTGTTTAATTGTTTTAGGTAATTATTGATTTGATTTAAAAAATGAATTTGGTGCTGATTGACTCATAATTGTGAGCCTTCTTAATTACATCAGCAAACAGAGGCGCTACAGAGAGCACCGTTATTTTATCGTTTTCCTGCTTAAGAGGAATAGTATCGGTTGTAACCAATTCTGTCAATTTAGAATTGGAGATGTTTTCGTGCGCATTTCCAGATAAAAGTGGATGTGTAATGCAAGCCCTTACCGTTTTGGCTCCATGCTCCAACATCATTTCGGCTGCTTTGCAAAGTGTACCGCCCGTGTCGATGATATCATCAACTAACACTACATCTTTTCCTTTCACATCCCCAATTACGGTCATGTCGGCTACCTGATTAGCAACTTTGCGCTGCTTGTAACAAATTGCAAGGTCAACGTTTAAGGCTTTGGCATACGCATTGGCTCTTCTTGTACCACCAACATCTGGTGTTGCCATCACCAAATTATCCAAATCCATGGATTCTTTCAGGTGATTTAAGAATAAGAATGACCCAAAAAGGTGATCCACAGGAACATCAAAAAACCCTTGAATTTGATCGGCATGAAGATCCATCGTCATTACACGTGTAACTCCTGCAGCTTCTAAAAGGTCGGCCATTAATTTAGCCCCAATTGGCACACGTGGCTTCACTTTTCTATCCTGACGTGCCCATCCAAAATAAGGAATAACAGCTACAATTCTTTTGGCTGATGCGCGCTTTGCAGCATCAATCATCAAAAGCAATTCAAGCAAATTATCACCTGGAGGGAACGTAGATTGAATGATAAAAACATCATCCCCACGAATAGACTCTTCAAAACAAGGCTCGTACTCACCGTCCTTAAACCGCAGAGTTGTTTGATTACTCAGGGGTTGCCCGTACTCCCCCGCAATCTTCTCAGAAAGGTATTGTGTGGCATCTCCAGTAAACAACTTAACGTTAAACGGCATGTTTTTATCCTTGTTTTTGGGGGTGCGAAAGTAAGGAATTTGTATGCGATTTCCACGGCAAAAGAAGGTCGTTTATAGAAAGTGCTTTTTAGTAAGGGAAAAAGTATAAATTTGCCGCCCCAATTCACTTGCCGAAGTGGCGGAACTGGTAGACGCGCACGACTCAAACTCGTGTTCCTTTGGAGTGCCGGTTCGATCCCGGCCTTCGGTACTCAAAGCCCTGACATGAAAGTGTTGGGGCTTTTTGTTTCACGCAGGTTTTGCAGCTGAGAATATGGTTGCAGGTAGCGTACGTTAGGGGTAGAAGCGACATCCTTTTTTTGCTTTTCGGAAAAAAGATATAGCGGACGACCCGACCCCGATTTTTATCGGGGGAACGCCCAAAAAATTACCCTTCGGTGACTTCTTTGGCTTTTTTCAAGCGTTTTCCTACGTTGAAAACACGTGAAATATTGAACCCGAGTTTGATCTCGGCATACTGCCAACTATCTGGAGATTCGGTTAAAAAGTTATTAGAGACAATCCCTTTGGCATTACTAATATCGATATGAAAAACGTGCCCACCCGTTTCTACCTCTACCCCAATACTAATTGGCATGTGAAATTTGTTAGGTCCAAGCATATCATATTTGTATTCTCCTTCGTGAACAAGCTTAAAAAATGATGGAGTAAACACGAAAAAGTAATCTGCGATTATGGCTACCCTTTTTGCCACCTTAAAACGACCCGCCAATCCCATTGCTAAAAGTGAATTCTCCCCATCTTGATTTCCCACAAAATTCCGATGGATATACGTAGGTAACAACTCAATAGAAATACTAGGACTGAACTTCCGAGCAATAATTAGCTGTGCTGTGTATGACAGCCGATGAAAGAATAGCTTTGAAGAGCCATAAACTGGTGGGGCCGTTTGAACCCGCACTGTATCATTTGGGTCAGATGGATTATCTGGATTTTGCACATAAGCGTAAATTCCATCCCACAAATACGATTTAACTCCTGAATAGAAAGTTGACCTCGTACTTGGATTAACTCCAATGTTACCCAAGAATGCTAAACTAATCGGAATTTTATTATCGCTTGTTTGAGTCAAAAAACGCCATTTAACAAAACCATCAATCAGATTATTCATTTGACTTCGCCCCATACCGACCATCAGCTCATCAGTAATTCCCCATTCTACTGCTAAACGGACATCAGCTACGTTATCGAACCCGAAGAACGAATCGGGTCCGTGATTGACATTTCGAGTGGAGTATATATTTCCAAAACGGTGTGAGATTCTTACATCGATAGTCTTGGCTTTTACAGTCTCAATACTATGTGCATTGATAACCCGCGTGGTCTTGAAAGTAGCAGTGACCTTCTCCTGTTTTGGAGGTTCTGATTCTTCCAACAATTGCATTAAATCCAACTCTCCATCCTGAGCATTCCCAGTGAATGGTAGCATCAGCGTTATCAGCGCCATTATGAACAATTTATTTCTTCTTTTCATAAGGCTTGTATTGGAAGAATACTTTCACATCAATTTCCTCTGCAATATTGGTGAATACCACTTTTGGTATCTTAATTTTATGGTCTTTCAATTTTACTTTGAATTCACACTTTAAGGATGCCTTTCCACCCTTCACCTCAATAGTTCCAGTGTACGTCTCAGCTCGATCAACTCCATGAATGTTCATCATTCCAGTTACTGAAGTCTTATAAATCGTGTTTTTTGTAAGGTCAAGGGTATCGCTCAACTTTCCTTTGAAAGTCGCGTACGGAAATTTCTCCGTATCCATATAGTTTTCGTTAAAATGCTCTTGCATAAGCGGCTTTTCAAATTGAAAACCGGCCATGGGAACTCGAAATACAATATCGTTCTTGGCGATATTCAATAACGAAGTACAGGTTGTATTGATGGCTTCTATATCTTCAATAGGTGTTGATGAAAAAAAGCTTATTTCGCTTGCATCAGTGATGTAAATCGATTGTGCAGACAAAACCCTTGAAACACAAATCAAGGCAATCATACAGAGCGTATTCCTCATAATTTATTGTTTTTGATAGCTATTTTCAGCCCAGCAAGTAAGCACGTCTTTTTGCTCTTGCGGGAGCGTGTTTCCAGGAGGCATCACAACGCTGGGGTCATTAGAATTAATTCGATTCAATATTCCAGACGCTTCTAAAACTCCTCCTCGAGCTTCCATTGATTCATAAGTGGTAAAATCTCCAATGACTGAACCTTGTCCATGACATCCCAAAACGGCACAATGTGTGTCAATGATTGTTTTGGCTGTATCTACATAATTAGGCTGAAACGTTTCACAGACTGGAGGTTCCACCAGTTCTCCTTTATCTACCAGACAACCAGACAAGAAAACCGCAGCGACAAATACTAAAGGCAAACCTCTTTTCATTCTATTCATGTTTATGCGAATAAACAAAAAAGGTGCCGTTAAGCACCCTTTTCGTTTACCGTTTGATCTTTTTATTTAACCATCAGTTTCTTAATCGTAGACTTCCCATCAATTTCAAGTTGCATGAAATAAACTCCCGTAATCAAGCCAATTGATTTCACATCCATAGTAATATCAGTTCCGCCAGCATACTTATTACCTAGCACTCTTCTGCCCTGCGCATCAAAAAGTGTAATCATAATCTCTTCATCAACATCCTTAGATGCAACGTGAATCTCATTAATTACCGGGTTCGGATAAACTGTAATTCCTTCCAATTGTGCTTCAGATATCCCTACAGTTGAGGCCGAATAAGTAAGAGAACCTGTATCAATAACATCACCCGATGAGCCGCTACCATTGGCGAAATTATAAGCCGCGTAGAAGGTCACGTCTGCCGCACCACTAGCTGGAGCTGTCCATTGAAAATCCCAAGTCTTTGATCCAGAACCACTGGTTCCTGCAAAAGTGTGAGTGATGTAATTACCACCAACAATTTGAGAACCTGTTCCGGCAATTAACGTCCCGATAGCACTACCACCAGCTCCTTGCGGAGAAAGCTGAAAACCAAACTTGGTTCCTCCTTGTTTTGTTAAAGTAACGCTTATGTTATACGTTACTCCAGCTAGGTATCCGCCTGCGGGAATATCTGAAGAGATAACACCTGTTTCATTTGCCACGGCTGGCCCAGAGTGGCATCCAGATCTAGCACAAGTTTGACCATCATTCGGAGAACCTGTATTTCCCGCTGGTCCACCTGAACTATTTGTATGAGCCATTCTAAAATTATAGTCGTAAACGAGCCCGACCATTAAGAGCATTGATAATACAAGAGTAAATTTTTTCTTCATGGATGGTAAATTATGATTGAGTTTAATGCCAAAATTAATCTCCAATTTTGGAATAAGCCTGCGCTTACGGACAAATTTGCAAAAAGTTTAATTTTTCAATCGAAGCAATCATTTTTCCACATCTTCCCAGTAAGTCACTTGTTCCTCACGATTTACACTAATTCGAGCTTGGTCGTTGTATAACTCAACTTTGCCATAAACACAGATTGTCTGACCTAAAAATTCCGTTTCGGGGTTAAAACTGAAGTTATTCTGATTGTTTTTCCAGATACTAGCGTAGAATACATTACGCGGATATTTCTGGTCAAAATTCAAATAAATTGCCTCCTTCCTACTCTTTTTAGTTGCCACTACTTTGCCGCAAATTTTGGTCTTTTGACCCACTTGATATTTAGCCTGTAGTGTGTTGAAATAACCTTTTGGTAGTGGCGCTTTCAGTGGCGCAACTTCTCCAAACTCATCATTCTCTTGATGCACCCAACCATCGAGGGTTTTCATCGCCTCCAAACGCATTTCTTCGGCATCATCCAACGAACTAAAAAAATCTAGCCCTGTGAGTTTTTCAATTTCATCAATACTGGTCACATAGCCAGAAACGGGATAGGCACAGTAATCGTTTGGCATAAGGAAAGCGATGGCTTTTTTGTCATCGCCTTCTAAATCAAGGATAATTTTGTAGAACTGTTCGGGGATTGAGACATTATTTTCTCCCTGCTGCTTCAATCCATCCTTCAGAATTGGACCTGTTATCACATAAACTGATTCTTTAAAATCAATTACATAGGTTCTAATCCATGATTCTAATTCGGCCCAGCGTTCGCGATTGAATTCTGGTTTTTGCGGACTCATATTACTATAGAAATAGCTTTCGCTTAGTGCTTTTTGGCTCCACCTAAAATCGGCTGATGGCGCCAAGTGACCACGATCATAGCCGAATCCATCATAAACCAACTCACCGTCTTCTGCCACCGATTTTAGAAAATAGTCCGTTTCCTCGGCAGAACCGCTTTCTACCAGCGAATCGATTCTAAAATCATTGGTTCTAGAAACATTAGCAAATTCCACTTCAGGAATTACCATGTGCATAACCCACTCAGCTTGTTCATGTATTTCCGAATAACCCAAAGCCAAGGCCGTGTGTTTAACCAATTGCGCAGGCTCCGCAGAAACCGGATAACCAATAACATCCATTTGCTCGCGTATCCAAGCAAGTCGAAGCACTTCTAAATCATTGAGAATGGTTTTTTTATCTGATGCTATTTCAGCAAGCCGATTTTGCTTCTCGTTAATCTGAATTTTAACACTTTGAGAATTGGCAGAAATGGCAGAAAAAAGGATAGGCAACAAGAAAAAAATACGCATGTCCAAATATCGCAATATCAGCATGGCTATATTGAAACATGATTTAAAATAAAGATCACCTCACTTAGGTAGTTTGGCGGTTTATTTGGTTACACCGAAGCAACCACCGAATTACGAAAACGTACTTTTAAGTACGAGCCAATTTTTATGCCTTCTCTTTTCAAAGCATCTTTAGTCTTAATAATTCTGCTGGTTAACCACAAGCTGACTTTGGCGCAACAGGATTGCTTGGATGCAACTTTTCTCTGCAGTTCAAGCTTCACGCAGAACAATAGTTACACAGGAGTTGGCTCTGAACAAGAAGTTGCTCCTGGTGCAACGTGTCTTGGTAATGGAGAAGTAAATTCTGCTTGGTACCGTTTTACGGTGAATACTTCTGGCAGTTTGAACTTCCAGATAAACCCGTTTAACCCAAATGATGACTACGATTTTGCACTATTTGACCTAACAAACGATTCCTGCTCCGGTATTCTAGCCGGCACAACCGCTCCGGTTAGTTGCAATTACTCCTCTAGCCCAGGAGCTACAGGGCTCAGCAACGGTAGTTCTGGAAACAACAACGGAAGCAGTGGTACTAACCAAAATGCGCAGATCAATGTACAATCTGGTGGTTCATATGCGTTGCTGATAAGCAATTTTACCGCTTCTCAAAACGGATACTCCATTGATTTTGGTGGGACGGCTTTGATAGGAGATACTGAAGCTGCTATTCCCGATTCGATAGGCTTAAGCGGAGTCTGTAATCCCAATGTTATTTTACTCTTCTTCGATGAAGAATTCGACTGTAACAGCATATCGGGAACGTCAGAGATATCTATTTCAGGTCCGGCAACCGTAAATGTAACTCAGGTCGCTGGTATTGGCTGTGCTGACGGCTCTACAAATCAGCTCAGAATACGATTCGCAAATCAAATTCCAACAACGGGAATATATACGATTACCATTGGCTCGGGGTCTGATGGAAATACATTCACTGATGGCTGTGGGAATGAAGTCCCTTCTGGAACAACATATAGCTTTGAAGTAGAATTCATAGGGCCCGAATTACAGGTCACTAATGTCTTACCTACAAATTGTGGTTTAAACCAAGGTTCTGCAGAAGCTGTTGTAACCAACGGTACTCAGCCGTATAGTTACAACTGGAATTCATCGCCAGTTCAGAATACACCTGTTGCGAGTAGTCTTGGACCAGGTACATATCGAATAAGAATAATAGATGATAACGGCTGCAGAGTCCAGCGAAATGTTGTTATCACTAACAATAGCCCTTTCGACCTTACCAATACCTCCGTTACAGATGTCTCGTGCTTCGGTTTATCGGATGGCTCTGCCCAACTTATACCAACAGGCGGACAAGGGCCGTATACAATTACTTGGGCTACAACACTACCTCAAAATGGCCAAGTCGCATCTAACCTTTCAGCAGGGAACGTGACTGCCCAAATAGAGGATGCAACTGGTTGCCAAGAAAGCTTAGTTATAAACATCCCAGAACCATCAGAAATTGGTATCGATTACACGGAAACAAGGCCAGATTGCGGTTCAAATAACGGTTCAATCGCAGCCACGGGAACGGGCGGCACAGGCGCATTCTCATACACGTGGGACACCAACCCTGCGCAAAGCACCGGCACGTTGAATAACATTAACGCAGGAGTGTATACTCTCGTTGCAACCGATGCGGCTGGCTGTTCAAATTCCGAAACCATTATTCTAAACAACAATTTTGCTCCTGCAGCAGACGTTATAGCTCGTGTTCCTGACTGTGGACAAGAAACTGGGTCAGTTACAATTGAACCTACCTCGGGTGTGGCACCCCACACATTCCTGTGGAATACTACTCCTCCACAAACCTCTTCAACTGCAACCGGATTGGTAACGGGCAGTTATTTCGTGACCATCACAGATGCAAATAGCTGCATTCAGATAATGAATATCAAAGTAGATAGTGTGCCGCCTCCGGAACTAACAGCTACCCTCACCCAACCAACTTGCGGCCAAGCTGATGGTGAAATTGCTGCGACTGTATCCAATGGGACCGCTCCATTTTCCTTTGTTTGGAGCGCCTCAACTAATACTACATCCACTGAAACAGGATTAGTAGAAGGATATTATGAAGTGACCGTAACAGATAGTATTGGATGCTCTGATAGTCAAACGTACGCCCTTGCACAATTGCCTCCAGAATCTGAAATAACGATTAGCGCAGGATGCCTAGGAGAGACTACATCTTTTTCGTTTACTACTAACTCGGTTGCCACATCTTGGACATGGAATTTAGGTGACGGGACCACTGCAACGGACTCAGCACCTACACACACCTACTCCAGTTCAGGTGATTTCGATATCTCCCTTTCACTGTCTGGTGGTTGCATGCCCCATGTGGTTAACGACATCGCAACCGTTTACGCACCACCAATCGTAGGTTTTGTATTTGTTCCCGAAACCCCAACGACTCGAGACCAAGTTACCTTTACTCCTACAGGAACTAACGGAACAACTTTCGATTGGGATTTTGGTGATGGAACCTCCATTATCGACCCAAACCCCACACATCAGTTTCTAATAGAGGGTTTCTATGACATACAGCTAACCGTAACCGATAATAACGGGTGCGAAGACACCACTTCTCAAACAATTGAAGTCCTCCTTGAACCTGTTATCTACTTCCCAAATGCGTTTGCACCAAACGGAAGTTATGAAAACAAAGTCTTTAAGGGGTATGGAATTGGTGTGACCAAAGCCGAGCTTTCCATTTTTAATCGGTGGGGAACGCTCGTTTATTTTTCCGCCAGTTCTAGAGAAATTCTGCTTAATGGTTGGGACGGAAAGGTTAGCGGTAAGGACGCTCCGCAAGATGTTTATGCTTTCAAGTTGAAAGCAAGTTTCTATAACAACACCTCTTTCGAGAAACTAGGAACAGTTACACTCATTCGTTGAACTCCAACTTTTTCAGAACTTCGTGCAACATGGAAACGATAGAAGTAACCGAGATGGCCGCTTTGGCTGCGCAGTTTGTAAACAGCACGGACAAGCACGTTTTTCTCACTGGAAAAGCAGGAACAGGTAAGACCACTTTTCTTCGACAACTCTCCCAGTCAACACACAAGCGCCACGTAATTCTTGCTCCAACCGGAATTGCTGCGCTTAACGCCAACGGTGTAACCATACACTCGCAGTTTCTGCTTCCTTTTGGAACATATCTTCCTGATAGAAACCTACCCATGGAACTTCCAGATGGGACGAATTTCTACACAGAACAAACACTTGTTAGGCGACATCCGCTAAACGCCAAAAGACGGGATGTACTGCGCAATATCGACCTGCTCATTATTGATGAGGTCAGTATGCTTCGTGCAGATTTGCTAGATGCGATTGATGCGCGCATGCGTTTCGTGAAACGAAATCACCGTCTTCCGTTTGGTGGCGTGCAACTACTTATGATTGGCGATATGTACCAATTACCTCCTATTGTGAAGGACCACGAATGGAGTAAAATGCGTAATTACTATGCAAGCCAGCATTTCTTTGAAGCGTTAGCGCTTAAGCAATCGGGGTTTGTGTACGTTGAGTTGGACAAAATATTCCGACAGCAGGACGATACGTTCATTTCCATTCTCAACAACCTTAGAGACAACCGGGTAACTACGCCTGATATTGAGAAGTTGAACGAGCATTTTCTTGAAGAAAAGAACGTACCGAAAGATGTAATCACCCTTACCACGCACAACTACAAGGCGGATGAAATAAATCGGAAAGCGCTTGATGATTTGGGTGGAGATAATTTCTTTTTTCAGGCAGATGTAAAAGATGATTTTCCAGATAATCTTTTTCCAGTTTCAGAAAGTCTCGAATTGAAAAAGGGTGCTCGCGTGATGTTTGTAAAGAACGATGCCGAGGGCAATGCCTATTACAATGGTAAACTGGCCACCGTTTCTTCCATCAATGAAGATGAGATTGAAGTTTTAATGGATGGTTCGAAAGAGGCTTACACATTGAAACAAGAAAAGTGGGAGAACAAAAAATACACGGTTGACGAAACAGTCAAAGACCTGAAGGAAGAAGTGGTTGGAGAATATTTCCAATATCCGATTAAGTTGGCGTGGGCAATTACGGTTCATAAAAGTCAAGGATTAACATTTGAAAAAGCGGTGATCGATGTAGGACAAGCATTTGCTCCGGGTCAGGTTTATGTGGCGCTTTCCCGATTAACTTCCTTAGATGGTTTGATTCTCAGAACCAAGATTAACCCTAGCGCAGTTTCTACAGACACACAGGTGGTGGCATTTGCAAAAACCAAAGACCAGCAAGAGCCCCTTCCAAACATTCTCAAAAACGAGCAACGCAATTATCTGGCAAACTTGCTCGCGACAACATTCGGTTTTACGGAAGTAACCCAAACCATCCAACGAATCCTCCAAAAGCATGATACGACAGGACAGTTTGAAGACCCAGAAATGCGCTCTGCATTAGATGTGCTTTCTGATAATATGAATGCACAGAATACAAACACGCAGAAATTTGTGCAGCAATTACGATTCTGCTTGCAAGAAAACGACCACGAACGCTTGTTTGGCCGCATTGAAAAAGGCAGTAAGTATTACATCGAATTTGTTGAGAATAACCTCCGCTTAGTCCTCAAACATATTGAAGAAGTAAAGCAGTTTTCGAAGACCAAAACGTATCTCACAGCTTTAGATGAAGTGGACCTCATTCTGATGAAGAAATGGGAACAGATGGACAAAGCCAGCGAAGTGGCCGAGTGCATTATTAATGGGAAAGAAGTTAAGAAGAACTTAGAACGAGATACGGAGCGGAACCTACTTCGAAGAAAATTGTCCTCCGATGCGGCCAAGGAAGCGGAGAAAAATCCGAAGAATACAAAGACGAAAACAGGAAAAACCAGAAAGAAGAAAGATCCAAATGCTCCTAAAGCCGCGAAGGGAGCAACCTTTAAAATCACTTACGAATTAGCAAAAGACGGTTTATCTATAGCCGAGATTGCAGAAAAACGTGGCTTGGTTACCACCACAGTTGAAGGCCACATTGCACGAGGCATTGAAGAAAATGAACTGAAAATTGACAAGTTCATGGATGAGGACGACCGCGAAACAATTGAGCAGGTTTTACAAGAGAATCCTGAGGGAAATTCAGGGTTGATTTACGGCAAGCTGAAAGGGCAATACTCTTACAGTCAAATTAAAATGGTGCAAGCGCATTTGGCAAAATCGTAGAGACGTATTGCGTGGAGCATTTACGCCCAAACCTTGGTGCCCTCTGTACAGTTCGCGCAGATATCAATCTCGCTTCTACTTCTGAAAAGGGATGTTCTGAATTCTTGATACTTCTCGCCTTGCCAGATTTCGTCAAACGTGTTCTTTTTGAGGTCGCCTAATTGGTGTGTAGCGTCCTTATCGAAGCAACATGGAACAACCAATCCATCCCAAGTTAGTACGCACGAATGCCATAGTTTCCAGCAATGGTTTAAAAGCGGGTTTTTGAGCGATGTATGTCCATTCTCAGTCTTAATGTATCGGCTGTATTTCTGATTGTCTGGAATCAGATTGTTTGGGTCGTTTTCGTAATCGTAAATCTGTGCGGTTTTAAAACGCACTTCATCCACGCCAACTTCCTTACCCAGTTTCTTCACATCTTCTAATTGATGTTCGTTCGGTTTTACAACCAAAAACTGAAAGATGACGTGCGGTGTTTTGGAATTCAATTCCTTCTTCCATTTCACCACATTCTTAGCGCCTTCAATCACCTTTTCGAGGTTTCCGCCAATGCGGTAATTCTCATAGGTTTCTTGGGTGGTTCCATCAATGGAAATAATCATTCTATCCAAGCCACTTTCTACTGTTCGCTTGGCGTTTTCATCTTTCAGGTAATGTGCGTTTGTACTTGTTGCAGTGTAAATTCCTCGATCGGATGCATACTTCACCATATCCAAGAAGTCGGGATTTAGGTACGGCTCTCCCTGAAAATAAAAGATGAGATAAAGCAGGTCGTTTTTCAGTTGTTCCACGGTATCTCGAAAAAAGCCATTGTCCAACATTCCAGTTGGGCGCGTAAACTCTCTCAAACCACTCGGGCATTCAGGGCAACGAAGATTACAGCTGGTGGTTGGCTCGAACGAAACGCTTATCGGAACACCCCACTGAGTTGGCTTTCCAGTCCACTTTGAATAGTAAAAACTGAACAGCACTTTTAGTGCGTTCAAAGCTCTGCGAAGGGTGACCTTCCGCATAAAATTAAGCCCGTCTTTTATACTTCCGTTGAGTTCCAAGATTGAATGGTAGGGCACAAAGGTACGATGCGAATTTCCGTTCAACGACTTCTTTGTGTCCTTTAGAAAAAAGCCCTCACCTGAACGGTTCCTGTATGAACGGCTGGATTGTCTTCGCTCTTACGCCCGTTGTATTGCAAATTAACCTGCATATTCTTTCCAACTCGCATTTGAAAGAATGTGCTCCATGTAAAGTTGAGCCCAGCCTTCAAGCCTTCGAGAAGTTCAAATTCTACTGTGTTTCCTGTGGCACCGTCATAGGTAATACTGATAAAATTGAACGAAGCGTTGATGCTACCACGCTGCAGTAGATTGTATTTTCCGTCTATTCCAGCATCTCGTAAAATGGCTTGTTCCGTTCCTACATTCTCAGGCTTGAAGTTGAGTTTGTCTGTGTATTTGAATTTCCCACGAACTCGCCATTTTGTTCCCGGCTGAAAGACCAACTGCGGCTCAATTTCATAGTATTGAACATCAAGTTTGTTGTTATCAAAAAATGAGTCGGTTATGCGCCAACCAAATTCGCCAACAGCATTTAGGGTGAATATTTTTGTGAAATTCCATCGCACTTTTAATCGGTGAGAACGNNGAACCAATTTTGGAACTACTCCGATTGAAGAAAAACGTATTTCTTAATGATGATGTGAGCGTGACTAACGTACTGTCTGAAACGGTGCTGAAAAACGGGTCGAATGCCGCTAGCAGATTATCGCGTTGCGTTTTACGGTCGATACGATAAACTAACTGGTTAGAAAACCGTGAAACGAACTTCTTCAAACCCTTTTCTCCGCCCCAAACAACACGTGGGTTTATGTTTACCACCTCATTAAACTGCGTGGTATAAACCTTAGTAAAATCATTTGTTGGCGTAAAAACACGTATGTACCTGGCCGTATCTTGAAATACAGATTGAACGTATTCGTTAATCTCCTTCACGCCATTATCGTTCTGGTCAAGCCAACTATAAGCTCCTTGTCCGGGCGGCACTTCTACGTAAACAAACTCTCTCCTGCTCTCCAAACCAGAACCAACTTCGTAAAACGTAGATGAAGTAATGGACCCTTTCAAAATCTTTAAATTGTATTCTAACCGATTTACAAGTGTATTATCTGGACGATTGTTGCTGAGTAATGTGTCTTTTATAACCAACCTTCTGTAGGTAATAGTGGCTTTGAAAACGCTGTTTGGGTTCTTGGCCAATTCTCCTGTCAATCCCGCGCTTTCGCCAAGGCTTGAATACCTGAGTTGGTTATCACCCGGCAATCGGTCATCGCGTCTTTGATAGAATACTGAAAAACGGTTCTTCCATGTGTCGGGACTTTTGATGTAAACCTTTGCATCATTCCATTGATAACTGAAGCTTGTAAGCGAATCTGTGCCTGACGTAAAGAATCGATTATCCTCAAAAATATTAACTCCTCCTACCCAAAACCATTTGAATTTCTGCTGCACTCCTGCCTGAAACCGACCAAATCGGTTGTTGATATCCTTACCGTTTGAGAAAATATGACTTCCGTTTAAATCGAAATTGAAGCCCTTGTGTGTCACCTTAGTAGCAAGTGCATTTTGATACGCTTCAAATTGTGTTTCATTTACAAATGATCGGAATGTGTATTCAACGTCTGCAATATCCTTTCTAGTAAAACCAACCTTAGCTGCTGAGATGTATTGATTGGTAAATACGCTCTGATCAATATTCCAGTCGCGCTCAAATTCCACCGTTCTAAATCGTTCTATTGGTCTGAAACTCTCATCCAAATGCTCGAACTCAACACCTGTTTTTATCGCCCATTTGGCCGAATCTCCAATGGGAATAATGTGATCATATTTCACCTTGATTCCATAGCCAAGGTTATCTTCATTATCAGCACTGGAAAAACGGTTGATATCCGTGTTTGAAATAGCACCTTCAACAGCCACCGTTCCATTTTTAGCCACTTTATATTCGGCACCAAGCGTAAAAAGCTGGTTCAATTTTGGGGTTACAATCTGTTGGGCTGGCACAAATCTTCCTCTGCGCGCACCTGTAATTGAATCTGGTGCCACCCACTGATAAACACGTCCATTAGCTGTTGTTTGTATTTGCACGTAGTCGCCATTTCCGAGCCCAGCATCTGAAAAACGAACCTGATAAATGGCACTGTCTGGATCAATACTGTATATATATACTTCAGGAACAAAAACAGGAATCCCACCAACGGTAACTGTTGTGTCCGACCTTATATATCTTACTTGGTCGTTGTCAAAACCAACAGAATCTACAGAAGGAATTATTGCCAGTTCAACGCTATCACCAATATCTTGTAGTAGTTGAAGTTGGTCGCCAGACAAATCTCCATTTACCAATCCGTTTTTCCCGTCCTGTTCAGAATATAAATTGAATCGAACTTTTAATCGATTCTTTTCAAAATCAGTCCCAAAATGGAAAAGTGAACGCGAGTAATTCCTCTCGGAATACTGGAACTCCATGATGATTCGGGAATCTTTGGTAATCAACCGCTTACTTGTGAACGTGAGTTCACCTGTGTTATAGTCGATTACGTAATCGTTTTCCTGACCGCGGGTCATCAACTGACCATCAATGTAAATACGCTCGGTTCCGGCTATTACGATAATAAAGGATTCGTTTTCGGCTCCACGAAGTCGATACGGCCCTTGATTTCCTTCTACACCCTGAATAATTTGGCGATTGAATTTTCCGCGTGATAACGCTCCACTTCCCTTTACTTCTAAAAAGCCCGGATGTTCATCTGTTACTTTTTTTCTCACAATAGGAAACCGATGCTTGATGCTCACTCCTTGTGCTCGCTTAAAGAAATTCATGAAATAACTCTTGGGACGCTCAAGCCGAAAATCACCAGCTGTCAGTTCGGTCTTATCCGTGAAAAGTTGAATATAAATCTGGTCAAAATCCTGCAATTGTTGCGTATTCCCTTCTGGCTGAAATGGAATGTTGTTGTCAGTAATAGCAGCTCGGATTCCGACTTTTGGGGTAATCTGACCTGAAAGATTTAAGTTCAAACTCGAACTTACTCCGAGATCCTGATTATTTCCAATTGTAATGCCTCGAGAAATAGAACCGCTTCTGCTCAACGAACCAAGGTCGAACAGTTGACCCGAACCTCCTGCAGCCACCGTATAGCTGAAGGGATTCTGAGCTACGGCTTGAACATCTCTAATTAAGGACGGATCCTTATTGAATGTCTTTTCGGAATAGAGCGATGGAAAAACACGGTAACTCGCCTCCACTGAGCTCCCCACTAAATTCCGGTCTACGATAAGCTTTCCCGAATACCACTCTAATTGATACTGATTGGAATCTAGTTGATTTCCGTTTAGCTTCAGATTAAAGCCACTTGGCACAACACTCAGCGTATCAAGCGTAATAGTATCGCTTGTGATTTCTATGGTTCGGGTGCGCAAATTACTGAGGTTCTGACCCCACGCAGGAAGCAGAAACAGCAACATTAAACAGCTGAGTATCGGTTTTATCAAACGCATTTAACCAACGGGAAAACCCTATTGAACAAGTATAACGCAATAAATGGCGTTAAGTATGCGAGGTATAGGTGTCAAACCTCCATTTGTCGTCAACACGAAGGAAGTTGCAGTATTCTACTATTCTGAACAGCTGTTAATAATGTGCTTAGCTGCAGCAAACATTTGGGCTTCCTCAAACTGATTTGCCATAACCTGAATTCCAAAAGGGAGTCCGTTTTTATCACCCATAGGAACAGAAATAGCTGGAATGCCAACGAGATTGGCCAGTACCGTGAAAATATCTTCCAAATACATCTTTATCGGATCTTCTGAATTCTCTCCGAATTTGAACGCTACATCTGGTGTGGTTGGCGAAAGAATCATGTCGTACCCAGAAAACAACTCATCCGTTGTGTTCTTAAGCAAACGTCTCACTCGNNGCTCCAAAACCTTCCGAACGCGATAATTTATAGGTGCTTTCAAGGTCAGATGCTTTCTCGCTTCTATATCCATAGCGCATTCCATCATACCTCGAAAGGTTAGACGAAGCCTCTGCAGTTGTGAGAACGTAATACGTTGGAATAAGATAGTCTAGCAACGGAAAATCTACGGCTTCCACTGTATTTCCATCTGCTTTCAGCTTTTCAACAACTTCTAAAAAACGCGCCTTAATAACAGGGTCTAGCGCCTCGCTTTCTATGCAATTTTTTAGATACGCAAACTTCTTTTTCTCGAGCGACTTAGGCGAGTAATCAGCGACATCCTTGCTTGATGAAGTGCTATCGAAATCGTCAGCACCAGAAATAACTTCAGTAATTAAAGCAGCATCTTCTACATTATTTGCAAAAGGACTAATTTGATCAAAACTTGAAGCAAACGCCAACAAGCCATGGCGCGAAACGCGGCCATAGGTTGGTTTTACACCTACAATCCCGCAAAACGAAGCTGGTTGACGAACGGA
>DMRV01000076.1 GCA_003456455.1 Flavobacteriales bacterium | reverse complement strand
GTGTAAGGTTCTACAACCACGCAACCGTTGGCATCCGTAATGGTTACATCATACGTTCCAGCAAGCAATGCGTTCGGGTCTTCCCCCATCCAGTCTGTTGTGTACGGTGGCGTTCCGCCCGATAGTGTTACCAGAGCACTGCCTGTTGCCAACCCAGGACACGTAGTTTCAGTAACAGCCACAACCGCAGCTAAGGCCGTTGGCTCTAGCACCTCGGCTTGCCCTATAAACGTACAGCCTGCATTATCTGTTACTGTACCAGAAACAGTGACAGCACAAAGCCCTGTTAGCGTGTTGGTCGTTGCTCCATTACTCCACAAAAATGTGATTGGGGGAGCTCCGCCTTGCACCACTGCTTCGGCAGTTCCATCACAAACTCCAAAACAACTCATATCCGTAGAGCTGAACACAGCTGTTGGACCAGCATTCACCGTTACTTGTTGCGTAACCGTGGCAAAGCAACTATCAACTGTAAGTACGCCAAGCTGTACAGGAAATGTACCTGAGCCAGAAAAGGTGTAGCTCAAATCGGCAGATAGAATCGTATCTCCTTCCACTATCCAAGCGCTTCCGAGAATAACGCCTCCATTTCCGTTTGATGTATTGGTAAGTTCCGTAGGGCTTCCTTCGCACACCGTAGTAAAAGTGAAATCTGCAATTGGTGATGGCAAAACAGTTAGGTTCTGCGTTTCTAGTGGTGATGTACAACCGTTTTCTGTAACCTGAAGTGTAACGGTTTGCGGACCAGCAGTTGCCCACCCAACTTGGTAAGGTCCTTGTCCGCTTCCACTTGCAACAATACCTGTTCCAAAATCCCAAACATAGGTTGCGCCTACGGCTGATGTGCCCGTATAGGTTATTGTTGCAGGAGCACCAATGCACACCGATGTGCTAACATCAAAAGAAGCATCGGCTCCGGGTAATGTGGTAATCGTTATAGATTCCTGCGCAGAGCAAGCATATCTGTCTGTAACTACAACATCATACGTTGTGGTGGCAGGAGGTGTAACGGTTATAGCTGGAGTAATTTCTGTAGTTGACCAAGAATATTGATATGGCTGAGAACCAAGTAAGGTTGATGCTGTGAGTGTTGAGGGGGCTCCCGCACAAATGTTATTGGCACCAACAACAACCGTTATTTCTGGGCACAGGTTGACCTCTATTACTGAAATACTACTCTCGTTACACTGTAAATCGTTCCATTGTCCTCCCGGGTAAATTTGAACACACTGTTCGCCATTCGTGCACTCGTAGTCACAGGCTCCAAATAAACCTGTATCTCCAAAACCATTATCATTGGGCTCTCCTCCTGCCCAATTCTGATAAATATTAGGGTTGCCATTGCTAGGCGGAAAAGGCCCCGTAGTACCATCGCTTGCAAAGAAATTAGCTGAACCGGCACCTGTCCGTTGCACGCCAATCCAAATAGTGGACCCACTATACGGGCTCGCATCTAAGGCAGCAGAAACATTCGCGTTTTCGGCAGCATCATTCATCCACACCAAATTTGCGCCCAACGGTGCTGCAGAAGCTTGCGCTTGAGCAGCCTCCTGCGCATTTGGATTCACGAAATATAAACTACAAGGTTGACCCTGAACAGCTAATGGCACGTAGCCCGCTCCTGTAAACGCTGCATTTATAGTGGCAAGATCGCACGTTGGAGATTGCCCAAATGAGAAACCAATTTGGAGAGAAACGCAGAGAAACGTAAAAAACGTCTTAAACAGAAAAGACGGTAAGCGTAAGTGCTTGTACGTAGGGGTTTTCATTTACAAGGTTGAAGTAAGCGATTTGCCATGTAAACATGCTTCGTATAAAGAAGTAAGTTTTCAACAATGCTAACGCAGGCAATGCGAGTGAGTTGCCGCAATCCTCCCTAGTTGTTCTTAATCTCGCAACACATGTACCACTCCTGTGTACTCATACCTATCTAGGTCCGCAAACTCTCTAAACTTGATGAGGTACGCGTACGTTCCAACGGGTACTGGCTCTGTTGTGAACATGTTTGTACCATTCCATTTCTTGCTAAATCTTCCTGTCTGCCAAACCAATCCACCCCATCTGTTGTAAATAAACATATCGTAGCTCTCCAGCTCAATTCCCTCTCCCTGCGGAAAGAAAAAATCGTTTTTACCGTTGATTCCCGGAGTAAAAGCATTTGGTATGTACACCGCTAGTAATGGGTCAATGTTTACGTACTTGTAAGTGGTATCTACACAAAAGCCATTAGAGGCCAATAACTGAATTAGGTAGTCCCCTGCTCTGTTGTAGCGATACCGAGGGTCTTCTTCGTTAGATGTTTCTCCATCACCAAAATTCCAAGTCCATTGAGATGTTCCTACTGAATTGTTCAGCATTTGAACCTGTTGGTCTAGAATATTTTCTTCCTCTATTCGGTAGTCAAACGCAGCAATGGGATACGGTATATCGTCATTAACAGGAACAAAAACTGAATCTTTACATCCATTTACATCGGTAACTACCACTTCGTATGAGCCTTCAAACAAGTCTGAATATGTTTGTGTGTCAATACTATCTGGTTTCCATAAGAATGTATAAGGCGGAGTGCCTAAAGAAACCCCAACAGTGGCAGCTCCTTTTCCTTGTCCGCATGTATCCGTAGCATACTGCGGGTCTAAAGTGAGCGGTGGTGGATTATCAAACTCAAATTCCACCTCAAGTTCACATCCATTCGCATCAATTATCGTGGCTATGTAGGTACCAGAGAAAAGGTCAGTAGCGGTATTTCCTACCTGGAGCATGGCATCATCCCAAGTGGTTTGTACGTAAGGAGTAGTTCCGCCTAAAATTGCGGTAATGGAAGCCACACCTTGGTTTCCATTAAAACAAAGCACTGGACTCAGCAATGTTTCCGCTTCAAGAATATCTGGCTCGGTTAGTTCAATGTCTTCGGTTATTTCGCACCCTTCGGCATCTGTAACGGTCACAAAATAAATACCTGCCTCTAAGTTTTGGAAAGTGTAATCACTAGCATTGCTTGCTGTTTCAACTGGAGTTCCAAGTACATCTACAACTTCAAAATCAAACGGAGAAACACCATTTAGCGATGCTTCAATTTGTCCATCACCATTATTAAAACACAAAAGGTCTGATGAAACGAGTGTTAAAATCAACGGAGCAATAGGCTCTGTAATGGTAATGGATTCAGATATCTGACAACCAACTTGGTCTTGCGCTCCAACTACGTATGTTCCTGCAGCTAAGTTGGATAGCGTGGCTGTTCCGTTTGTCTGCGGGTCTACCTGAACAACGTTTCCAAAAGAATCTGCCCATCCTATATCGATGGGACCCGTACCACCAGTTACAATCAAATCGATTTCGCCAAGCGTACCTCCGTAACAGAGATTATCGGTTATGGTAGGCTCAAGAATCATGGGTGCCAAGGGGAGTATTTCAGCATCTTCATTAGCTGTACAACCATTGGCATCTGTAGCGCTAACTACATACTGCCCTTCAATTAAGCCAGTAAAAGTGTAGGGTCCATTTGTTGGTGTACTCGTTTCCAACGTACCAGAAATGTCTGAGATACTGTAAACCCAAGGCCCTAACCCTTGGCCAGTTGCCTCAACCGACCCATCAGGAAAACCAGAGCAACTGTTGCCATTCTCCACCAAAATTGGCTGCGGACAACAGTCATAGTAGACAGTAATGTTTGGAATCCTAGGTGTGAAATTCGCATCAAACGGGTAGTCTTTACCTGTACCTTCAAAAATGGTGATGTTGCCATCAGTGGCAGCAACTGCACCTACGCCTGTGCCATTCGTATAATCTAGATTGGCCGCTGTACCCATATCTGTAATGTAAAATGCATAGGTCTGCCCCGAAGGGATTGCAACATTCAGTACAATTGGAATAGCCGTTGCCACATTTGCACCAGCACCCACAACACCAAGCGCAGTTCCAGCCAAGGTCCAAGCTCCTGGGGTCATTTCAAAACCGACATGTGTGCCAGCTTTATAATAGATTTCCATATCATAAGGAGTTGCTGCTCCCATATTGAAATCAAAACCTGTTACTGTAACATCAACGATGGCGTTTATGTCGAACATTATCCCATCTTGACCGTTATCCTCAGCGTAAAATGTTGGCAAGGGGTCGCACTGCGAAAAACCGAAAAACGGAATGAAGATTATGGCAACGAAAATGAATTTAAACTTCAAGCTTGTTGGACTTTTAAATTGTTCTCTAAAAAGAGTAGGTAAATATCGGTATTTGAACACAACAACTTTCCTCGATTTTTAAGCTACAAAACACAAACGCAGCACAAAGAATGGGTTGCCACTAAATGTTGAAAACCTATAAACCTCTCAAGAATCTAACTTTGTACAGGAAACAACTTCGTTTTAGTACTTGCGTCATATAATCATGAAAGGAAAATTTATCCTTTTTTTATTTGTCTCTCTCCTATTTTAACTTTTGGGCAGGATGC
>DMRV01000343.1:1234-4065 GCA_003456455.1 Flavobacteriales bacterium | reverse complement strand
TAGAACAAACGGTCAGTCCTGCCACGTTCAATCAACCTGTTGCAGCCCAGGATACTGCCGAAAGCACGTTCCGATGGATCCCGCAATGCGACCATGTACAGCTGCAACCGTACAGCATGACTTTTCGTGCCGAAGATGACCCTCCCGGAAATGAGATTGAGCTTGTAGATTATCATACAACATTCATAACGGTTGTTGGTCCAGCACCTGAGAATCCAGCTGCTGACCCGCTCGGGAATTCAATTCAATTGAATTGGGATCAAAGTCCTTGCGTGGAAGTTGAAGGCTACAAGATTTACCGAAGAGTGGAAGAATATGGTTTTATACCAGACACGTGCGAAGTAGGCGTTCCGAGCTACACGGGCTATCAGTTTATCGGCACTACTAGTGGACTCGCATCAACAGCTTATTTGGATAATAACGATGGTGCGGGGCTAACCCTAGGATTGGAGTATTGCTACATGGTTGTGGCTTGTTTCCCTGATGGTGCTGTGAGTTATGCATCGGAAGAATTCTGCGCAGAATTGAAACGAGACTTACCAATTCTCACTAATGTTAGCGTGAGAAACACGGACATTACTGACGGTTCTATGTATGTGGCTTGGAGCAAACCAACAGAGTTAGATACCATTCAAGTTCCCGGTCCTTATGAGTACCGCGTAATGCGTTCAGATATAACGGACCCATCCAATTTCCAATTGGTTGAAACATATTTCAATCTTAACGATACTTTATTCATTGACACGCTAATGAATACCCAAGAATTGGAATTCAACTATATGATTGAATTGTTTAATGATGAACCTGGTAATGAGTTTTCGGTTGGGGAATCTGACCCAGCATCTTCTGTTTTTATTAGCGCCATTGGAACAGATAATCAGATTCAATTGCTTTGGAACGAAACAGTTCCTTGGCTAAACGATACGTTCCAAGTTTTCAGGCAATTGCCCGATTTATCGTTTGCTTTCATCGGAGAAACCATTGAACAAACGTACATTGATACGGGATTAGCAAATGGCGTTGAACAATGCTATCGCGTGCAAAGTATAGGGCGTTATTCTATAAATGGCGTTGTTACACCAATCGTAAACTGGTCACAAGAAACATGCACTACTCCAATTGATTCTATTCCCCCGTGTAAGCAAGATATTGCTATAGAATCTGATTGCGATGAACTGATAAACAACCTTACTTGGACACAATTACCGGAATGTCCTGACGACATAGTAGAGTTCCGAATTTTGTACACGCCAATGTTTGGCGGAGAGCTACAAATCATCTCAAGCGGCCCAGCTCCATGGTCCCAATTTGAACACGGCCCACTTGAAAATACAATGGCCGGCTGCTACGCCATTGCTGCTGTGGATTCATTCCAGAATGTGACTATTTCTGATACCGTTTGTGTTGCTAATTGCTCCAATTACGAGCTGCCAAACGTGTTCACTCCTGGAGGCGATTCTTACAATGATTTTTTCACCCCTTTCCCATATGCATTTGTGGAAAGCATCGACCTAAAAATTTATAATCGTTGGGGTTTGAAGGTTTTTGAAACGACTAATCCAGATATTCTGTGGGATGGAACAAATAAAGACACAAAGCTGGATTGCAGCGATGGTGTTTACTATTACATCTGTACGGTAAATGAGATTGGACTAACAGGTGTTGAGCCACGTGATTTACATGGATATATTCACCTAATCCGAGATTCGGGACAAGGAGCAAACTAGAGATAACCTCCAAACATGTTTACAGGAATTATTGAAACACTTGGTAAACTGACCAAGATTGAGAAAGAAGGGTCAAACATTCATTTTACATTTGAAAGCCCGATTACGAATGAGTTGAAAGTTGACCAAAGCGTAGCACACAATGGTGTTTGTCTCACGGTTGTTCAATTACTCGGAGATAATCAATACACGGTTACTGCCATTGACGAAACATTGCAACGAACTAATCTTGGAGAGCTAATCGTTGGAGGGGAAGTGAATTTAGAACGGTGCATGCCTGCAAATGGCCGTTTTGATGGGCATATCGTTCAAGGCCATGTTGATCAGCTAGGAGATGTTCTTTCTGTTGAGGGAAAAGACGGTAGCCACGTTTTCTCATTCAAGCATAGTGCGGGAGAAAATTTTACCGTTGATAAAGGCTCCATCACTATAAATGGAGTAAGCTTAACTGCGTTTGACACCTCGGATACTGGATTCTCTGTGGCAATTATCCCGTACACGTTAGAGCACACCGTTTTCAAGAGTTTGAAGGTTGCTGACAAAGTCAACTTAGAATTTGATATTCTTGGCAAGTACGTAGCGCGAATGATGGCGAAACGCTAATCAGAAAATCTTTTCAGCAACTGCTTTTGTAGAACCAGAAGTTCCCATGGTATAGTAATGAAGACAGGGTACTCCAGCAGCCACTAATTCCTTGCTTTGTGCGATACACCACTCTGTGCCAATCTGTGCAGCTTCTTCATTATTCTTACACTTTTCAACCTCATCATAAAGATCTGCCGGAACATCTATATGGAACATACTAGGTAGAATACCTGTCTGCTTCTTAGTTGTAAGAGGCTTGAGTCCAGGGACAATCGGAACGGTAATTCCTGCCTCTCTACAATCATCTACAAAACGGAAATAGGCCTTATTGTCGAAAAACATCTGGGTAACGATATACTCTGCACCTGCATCAACTTTCTTCTTCAAGAAACGTAAATCTGTTTTTCTATTTGGTGCTTTAATGTGTTTTTCAGGATATCCGGCAACTCCAATACAGAAGTTGGTTTCCTTTACATTATTAAGGTCTTCATCTAGGTAGTTGCCATTATTCAGTTGCAC
>DMRV01000343.1:0-1130 GCA_003456455.1 Flavobacteriales bacterium | reverse complement strand
TTACTGAAACCGCCACAAATAATATGCGGCACGGCATCAATACCAAACTTGTTCATTATGGCAGCACAGATTCCTACCGTTCCGGGCCGTTTCTTAATGCTTACACGCTCTAGAAAACCTCCAGCGCGTTTCTTGTAAACGTACTCTTCACGATGATAAGTTACATCTATAAAAGAAGGTTTGAACTCCAACAACGGCTCAATACCGTTAAAGAGGGAGTCTATGCTTTTCCCTTTTAGAGGAGGGAGTATTTCGATAGAAAAAAGAGTGCCTTTAGCAGCATTTAGATGGTCTATGACTTTCATGTCAAAATCGGAATATATTTAGTTTCCAGCACCGTGAACCAAATGAACGTAACCAGATTCTGCTTCATATCCTGGTCTTTCCAACATCCAGAAGTACACACCATCAGATTCTTTACCTCCATCCCATGGGTTAAGGTGGTAGTTATCTACATCATAGCATTTGCGTCCCCAACGATCAAAAATTTTCACATTATTTCCAGCGTGTAGACCTAAAGCCACAATGTTGAAGTAGGCGTTCTCTGGAACATCTGAATCAGGGTTGAATACATTTGGAATATCCAAATTACAGTCAATTACTTGGTAGGCAACTTCATCCGTAGCTGTACCACAGAAGTTGGTTATTGTGGCGCTAACATGAAACAGCGTATCGAATGCACTATACGTAAGTGAGTCTGTACCTGGTAGCACAAGTGTATCTGATTCCTCAGCGTACTGATCCCACTGCAACTGATCATAGATGTCGGTATTAACTTGGTAAGACAACGTGATTTCTCCTTCTAGACAAATTCTGTTTGTATCCATGCTTACCTCAATTGTAGGAGCAGGAGTAAATGCTACGTTCCAAGTGCGTTGCATAGAACAAACATCATCCGTAAATACGAACTGGTATGCACCGGGCACATCTACAGAAACCGAAGGTGTTGCGTCTTGCTCATTTGAGAAAGTGGCGATTGCACCAATAGGGCCAGTGTAGGTCCAATTACCACCAGATGTTGTAAAAGTGGCGGTAAGGTCAGCCTCGTCAACCAAACAAACCTCCAACGGTCCAATAACGTCCAATGTATGAACCGTAATTGTTGCAGCGCCATTGGCCGTACCACAATC
>DMRV01000154.1 GCA_003456455.1 Flavobacteriales bacterium | reverse complement strand
AGACAGGCTGACCGTCAGCATCAGACAACGCTTAATGTGCTGAAGTATCAGATGGGAATGTCTGTTGACAATAAGATTACGCTGACTGATGACTTAGAAACACTTTGGGCAATGCAGTCGGATCAAGAATTGCTGGATATGGAGTTAGACCTTGAAAACAACTTGCAGTACAGTCTTATAAAGCAAGATGTTGTAATGCAAGGATACCTAGCTAAGATTGAAGAGTCTAAGTACTATCCTCGATTGAATGCATTCTTCGATTATAAGCACCAAGCTTTCAGAGATGATTTTAGCTTCTTCGATATCGACCAACCTTGGTTTCCACAAACACTTTGGGGAGTAAAGTTGAGTGTTCCGATTTGGGATAACCTTGGCGGTGTTGCAAGCATCAAAAGAGCAAGGCTGGAACAGCAAAAAGTAAAAAACAAATTAGTTGATACTGAGAATGCTTTGAAGATGCAGACCATTACGGCAAAGTCCGATTTCAACTCTGCTCTAGAGCAACTAGAAACCAGCCAGAAAAACATCAACCTAGCAACCCGCATCAAAGAAAAAATGCTCATCCGCTACCAAGAAGGTATGTCTACTAGCATGGAACTTACTACTGCTGAAAATCAATTAATTCAGGCGCAAACAGAATACATCAATACGCTGTTTAAAGCGATGGATGCTAAGATTCAAATGAAAGTGGTACTCGAAAACAACTGATAAAAAACGCATTTACTATCCAAATTATGAGAACAAATATTTTAATCGCTGTTGTACTTCTTGCACTCGTTTCGTGTGGCGGAGAACCAACGCTCGAAGACAAAAAAGCGGCCTTAGACGCCAAGAAAGTTGAACTTGGAAAGCTCCAAAATGAAATCAGCAATATGGAAGAGGAGCTGATGGCGGCCGACTCTAGTCTTGTTATTAAAAAGGAACCTGGAATTCTGGTTGAAGTGAAAGGAATCACACCTCAAACCTTTGAACATTACTTCATCATTAATGGTGGTGTTGAGGCTGTCGAACAAGCAAGTGTAAGTCCAGAACAAGGTGGACAAATTAAGCAGATTCTTGTTAAAGAAGGCGATCGTGTTTCTGCCGGAACAACTCTAGCCAAACTCAACACAAGCGTAATTCAACGAAACATTGAGGAGCTTGATAATCAAATCACGCTGGCTCAAACGGTGTATGACCGTCAGGCAAGGTTGTGGGAAAAGAAGATTGGTTCTGAGATTCAATTGCTTCAAGCCAAAAACAATTTAGATGCTCTAAAAAAGAAGAAAGAAACTGCTGTTGCCCAAATGGCTATGAGCACAGTTAAGGCTCCTTTCAGTGGAATTGTAGACGTATTGCATCAGAAAGAGGGCGAACTCGCTGCTCCAGGAATGCCAATTCTAACGTTGGTTAACATGAACGAAATGAAAGTGAAAGCTGATGTTTCTGAAAACTACGTTCAATCCGTTAAACCAAACGCTGAAGTTAATGTAGATTTCCCTTCATTTGGAATGAGCACAACGGCAACCATTCGTTCGGTTAGCAATATCATCAACCCATTAAATAGAACGTTTTCTATTGAGGTACGAATTCCGAATAACGATGGCTCCCTAAAGCCGAACGGAATTGCAACCATCAAGATAAAAGACTTTACTGCCGATAGTGCTTTGGTTGTTCCAGCAATTAGCATTAGCAAAGATGCCAAAGGTGACTTTTTGTTCGTGATTAACAAGGAAGAAGGAAAATCTAAAGCGGTTAAAACGTACGTGCAAACCGGTAGAACAAGCAGCGGACAAACCATGGTTATAGATGGGCTAAAAGCTGGCGACCAAGTTGTGGTTGAAGGTTATAACGAAGTTGCCAATGGCGATTTAGTTCGTATTCAAGGATAAGTAAGCATCTATAAACACCATCGTTTATGAGCAACGAAACACAAGACAAAAAAGGCATGACCAAAGAGTTTGGTCTATCTTCCCTTTCGCTAAGGAATAGCACCAGTGTGCTTATCCTCACATTCTTAATTATTTGTGGCGGAATTCTGGCCTACTCAACCATGCCAAAGGAACTTTTTCCTGAAGTGGTTATGCCACAGATTTATGTAAGAACGGTGTATCCTGGGAACTCGCCAGTTGATATAGAAAACCTGATTACAAGACAACTTGAGAAGGAGATTAAGCCGCTGAAAGGCATCAATGAATTGACTTCAACCTCTGTTCAAGACAACTCAATTATTATTGTTGAGTTTAACACGGATGTTCCTGTTGAAGAGGCACTCTTAGATGTAAAAGATGCGGTAGACAAAGCCAAGAGCGATTTGCCTACAGACCTAGACATGGATCCAATTGTGATGGATGTGAACATGTCTGAAATGCCTGTTCTAAATATCAACCTTTCTGGCGATTACAGTGTAGATGACTTGAAGGAATACGCAGAGTTGCTTCAGGATAAAATGGAGTTAATCCCAGAGCTTTCATCCGTTGATTTGAGGGGTGCGCTAGACAGAGAAATCAACATCAATGTTGACATCCACAAAATGGAGTTGGTTCAGGTTAGTTTCAATGACATTGAAAGCGCCATTGGCTATGAAAACATGAGTGTTTCTGGTGGAGACATCCTAATGGACGAAACCCGTAGAACCATCCGTGTTTCAGGTGAATACACAAATATGGACCAAATCGCCAACACCATTATCAAAGCTGAGTTTGGCAACATTATTTATCTGCGTGATATTGCTACGGTTGAAGACGGTTACAAAGAGCGAAATAGCTATGCTAGATTGGGCGGAGACCCTGTGGTTTCTTTGGACATTGTAAAGAAGTCTGGGGAAAATCTGCTTAATGCAACAGATCAGGTTTTTGCAATTTTGGATGAAGCGCAGAAAAAACGTTTCCCTTCCGACCTAAATATTACCATCACAAATGACCAAAGTGATCAGGTTCGTGGACAGTTATTGAACCTCGAAAACAGCATATACTCTGGGGTTATTTTGGTAGTGTTAGTACTGCTTTTCTTCTTGGGATTAAGAAATGCTTTGTTTGTAGGAATTGCCATTCCGCTTTCCATGCTACTGAGTTTCACTATTCTCGGCTCAATGGGAGTAACCATTAACATGATGGTACTTTTCGCGCTCATTTTAGCGCTCGGAATGTTGGTGGACAATGGTATTGTTACCATTGAAAACATCTATCGATTATACTCTAACGGCATGTCTAAAACGGACGCAGCCAAATACGGTGTGGGAGAAATTGCTGTTCCTATTATTTCATCTACTGCCACAACACTCGCAGCCTTTGCTCCTCTCCTATTTTGGGATAGTATTATGGGAGAATTCATGAAATTCTTACCAATTACATTGATTGCCGTTCTTGGTTCTTCACTCTTTGTAGGACTAGTAATAAACCCAGTTTTTGCCGCTCTTTTCATGAAAAAAGAAGACGAAACAAAAGGGATAAACTGGAAATCATTGCTAATTACAATTGGCGTTGAAGTTGCGCTAAGCGTTTTATCCTATTTAGGCGGTTTCTTCAGCCTAGGAACAGTATTCGCAATTCTTGCTGTGCTTACGCTAATCAATGCTGTAGCCTTTCGTCCTGCATCTCGCTGGTTCCAAAACAAGTTTCTTGTTTGGTTGGAAGGGGTTTACCTCGCATCGCTTAAAGCTTCGCTTACAACCTGGAGACCATTTGTAATATTTGGAACAACGGTGGTTCTGCTTTTTGCATCCTTCGTTTTGGTAGGTGTTGTTAATCCTAAGGTCGAGTTCTTCCCAGCCAACGACCCTAAGTACATCAACATTTTTATTGAAACTGCTCCGGGAACCGACATCGAAAAAACGAATGAAATCGTACTTGCAATTGAAGCTGAAGTTCAGAAAATCATAGACCCGTACAGAGTTTCTGTAAACTCGGTGGTTACCAATATTGGTGCTGGCTCAAGTGACCCTATGGATGGCCCTGTAGCCGGTGAAACGCCAAACAGAGCCAAGGTTACCATCTCTTTCAAAGAGTTTGTAGAGCGTGAGGGAATTTCCTCTTCAGATGTAATGAAAGCGCTGAGTAAGGATCTTACTAAACGTGCTGGAGTTATTACTAACGTTCAGAAAAACAACGAAGGTCCTCCCGTTGGAAAACCAATTAACATTGAAGTTAGCGGTGAGAATTTTGAAGAGCTAATTGCAATTACCGAAAAGCTGAAAGCTGAGGTTGCAGCGAAAGAAATTCCAGGAGTTGAAGGCTTGAAGCTTGATCTTGAAACAGGTAAGCCAGAGATTCTTGTAAACGTGGACAGAGCAAGAGCAAGAATGTTTGGCTTAAGCACGGCTCAAATTGGTGGAACGCTTAGAACCGCACTCTTCGGAAAGGAAATAAGCAAGTTCAAGGATGGAGAAGATGAGTATCCAATTATGCTTAAACTAAAGGATGATTATCGCTACGATGTAAGCTCGCTTTTGAACCAGCGCATCACCTTCCGAGACCCGACAAACGGAAAAATAAAGCAGGTGCCGATTTCTGCCGTTGCGGATGTGTCTTTCACAAGTTCTTATGGTGCCGTAAAACGAAGAGATCAGGATAGAACCATTACCATTTGGTCAAACGTAATTGAAGGCTATAACGCAGCTGAAATCAATGCGCAAATTCAGGAGGAATTTGGCGCTTATCCAATGCCAGAAGGCTACGCTATCCGATTTACTGGAGAAAGTGCTGAACAAGAAAAAGCAGCGGCATTTCTGGGTAAAGCATTTATGGTTGCGATTGCATTAATCGTTCTAATTCTCGTTTCTCAATTTAACTCAGGCGTTAAGCCGCTAATTATTGTGGGCTCGGTAGCATTCAGTACAATCGGGGTATTCTTAGGAATCATTGCAACTGGTGCAACCATTTCTGTAATTATGACAGGAATTGGAATCGTTTCTCTAGCAGGAATTGTGGTAAATAACGCCATCGTACTTATCGATTATATCGATTTAACTCGGGCAAGGAGAAGAGAAGAATTGGGTATGCCAGAAGGCAGCACGCTCCCACTCGACCAAGCAATTGATTGTATTGTTGAAGGTGGAAAAACGCGTTTGCGCCCAGTATTGCTTACAGCCATTACAACCGTACTTGGCCTTTTGCCTTTGGCAACAGGAATGAACATCAACTTCTACACGCTTTTAAGCGAGTTGAACCCAGATATTTACTTCGGTGGAGATAACGTAGCATTCTGGGGGCCAATGGCTTGGACCGTGATTTACGGACTTTCGTTCGCTACGTTCTTAACGCTGATTGTTGTTCCTGTAATGTACTTGTTGGTAGAGCGAGTGAATATCTTCTTCGCTAAGCCAGAAGTTCCTCAGCCTGTTGTAGCCGAAGCATGAGCTTGACCTACGAATCTGACGAGCAGAAATGGGCCATTATTAAAATGGCCATTGAGCAGAATATGCCTGCCAACAAGATTTTTGGATTCAAAATTCAAGAAATCCGAGAAGGCTACGCCAAAATTCATGTTCCGTTTAAGGAAGAATTTGTTGGCGATTTCATCCACGGATTATGGCATGGTGGAATCATAGCCAGCATTGCCGATTCTGCAGCAGGAATTGCAGCGTCCACGATAATGACAGATGCGCGCGACAAACTCAACACCATCGACCTCAGAATAGATTATCTCAGTGGAGCGATAAAAGAGAATCTCTATGCCGAAGCCGAATTATTGAAGGTGGGTAAACGTATCATCAAAGCAGACGTTAAACTGTATCAAAAAAGCAAAGGTACGGTGGCTATTGCTCGTGGAGCTTTCAGCTTACTGAAGTTTGAAGAATGAAAAAGCCGCTAATTACTTAGCGGCTTTTTTTATCGAAACGACCTTTTGGTCGTTCGTTAAGCCAATAGCTTAGTTCAGTTTAAAAACAACCCCTAAATCAACCAATGACTTTCCAAAACCGAATTGACCAGAGAGACCAATATTTGGTGAAAAGTACCAACGAGCACCTACATGTGCACCACCAAATACTAATGGCACCACTTGATCGCTGACGTTATTGTAGGATATAACGCCCAAACCCGTACCAATGCTTACCCCAACAAACACATCTATTGCCTCTGCATGAAGGTTTGTACCTGTTAAATCTTCAATCAGTTGGTAAAAGTGAAAATTGGCTAGCACACCAACTGGAACATTGAGTGAACCTTTTACACCAAAAGTTCCGCTCCTAGCACCACCAAAACCAGCATTAAAACCAACACCAATATATTCGTGAACACCAAATTCCCCTTCCACACTAATTTGCCCAGTAACAGGATTATAACGACCAGTAGTCGGTCCGAAAAATGCTGCTCTCGTAGTACCTAGGTAATAATAATTGCCTGCACAAAGCCCAACGGATATAAGCTTTGTGTATTTAGTCCATGCTTGTGCAGTAACGTTTTGCGCACTGAAAAGAAAAGGGATTACTAATGCTAACAGATATTTCATTCTTCGAGCTTTTAAATTTCAATCAGTAAAACTACTCAAGTGCAACAAGAAGGACTTTGACTTTTAACAATTTCGCTAACCATAAATTATGAATAAGTAAAGCAACAAGGTTTAACCAAAAACTCAATGTCGAAACCGCATTAAAAAGCGAATTGAGTTTAAGTCTGTGGCGGCTAATAGTATTTGCCCTATTAGATTTTAAGTTTGCATTAAACTACAGCTAATGTCTGAACATAAAAAAGGCCGCGTAACGGGTATTGGAGGAATCTTCTTCAAGAGTAAAAACCCAGCAGAACAACGGGATTGGTATAAGAATAACCTTGGTCTGAAGACAGATGACTATGGCTCTCTATTTGAATTTAGAGATGCTGAAAACCCAGAGAAGAAAGGTCAACTACAATGGAGTCCGTTCGATGAGAAAACCACTTATTTCCAACCGTCAGAGCGAGAATTCATGATTAATTACCGTGTTGAAAACATGGTAGAATTGGTTGACCAACTGAAAGCTGCTGGTGTAACCATTTGCGACTCTATAGAAGAATTCGAATACGGAAAATTCATACACATTATGGATCCAGAAGGCAACAAAATCGAACTTTGGGAACCTGCTGATGGTGGTTTCGAGGAAACCAAGTAGTCTTACATCTCAGCAATCAGCTCCTTCATAATTAGTGTCATTTTCGGTTCTGCTTTTGCAGCCACGTTAATGACATCTTCGTGAGTCACTTTAACAATTTTGCCAGGAACACCAAGGTCGGTGATGATGGAAACCGCGAAGCAGCGCATTCCACCATGTCGACCAGCAATTACCTCTGGTACAGTTGACATTCCAACCGTATCCGCACCAACATTTCTGACATATAAATATTCGGCTGGCGTTTCCAAGCAAGGGCCGCTCAATCCAGCATAAATTCCTTCTTGCACTTTAATTCCGTTTGAGGCTGCAATTTTTTTTGCTTTCGCGATAAGTTCCTTGTCATAAGTCTCGCTCATATCAGGAAAACGCGGACCCAATTCAGGGTAATTCTTGCCCATCAACGGATTGGTAGGGAATAGATTGATGTGATCATTAAGAATCATCAAATCACCGATTTCATAATCAGGATTCACACCTCCACTTGCATTAGAAACGACCAAATC
>DMRV01000329.1 GCA_003456455.1 Flavobacteriales bacterium | reverse complement strand
TCGTCAGAAAGTGCTTCTTGAAATGCAATTGCTTTCGCTGCAATCACGTGCTCCAAAGGCCCACCCTGCATTCCTGGAAATACAGCGCTATTGAGCAACATACTCATCTTCTTAACCGTGCCTTTTTGTGTGGTTAATCCCCAAGGGTTATCAAAGTTTCTACCAATCATAATCATTCCACCACGCGGTCCGCGAAGTGTTTTGTGTGTAGTTGTTGTAACGATGTGACAATCTTCCATTGGGTCGGAAAGAAGCCCACGAGCAATCATTCCTGATGGATGAGAAATATCGGCCATTAGCAGGGCGCCAACTTCATCAGCAATTGCTCTCATTCGCTTGTAATCCCAATCTCTGCTATACGCAGATGCTCCAGCTATTATCAGCTTCGGCTTACACTCTTTAGCCGTCACTTCCATTGCATCGTAATCAACAGTTCCTGTCTCGCGACCAACACCATAGAAATGAGCTTTGTAAAGAATCCCGCTGTAATTAACATGTGAACCGTGTGTTAAGTGTCCACCGTGCGATAGGTCGAAACCTAGAATGCTATCTCCAGGCTTTAAACAAGCCAATGCAACAGCAGAGTTAGCAGATGCTCCAGAATGCGGCTGAACATTCACAAATTCACAATTAAAAAGCTCTTTTGCACGCTCTCTTGCCAAGTCTTCAACCTGATCTACAAACTCACATCCACCATAATATCTTCTTCCCGGAAGTCCTTCTGCATACTTGTTTGTAAGCACAGACCCCTGCGCTTCCATTACCTGCTCACTGACAAAATTCTCAGATGCAATTAGTTCAATTCCATCTAACTGACGGTGCTTTTCCTTCTCAATCAGGTCAAATATTTCGCTATCTCTTTTCATGTGATTTTAGAGTGATGTGGGTGATATTCCTACTTTCGTTCAGGAAACAAATTTATACGACCTAGGCACAGATGAACAACAGAATTACAGAGCTTTTCAACATTCAATATCCAATAATTCAAGCAGGCATGATTTGGTGCAGCGGCTGGCGATTGGCAAGTGCCGTTAGCAACGCTGGTGGACTCGGAATAATTGGTTCAGGCTCCATGTATCCTGATGTTTTGAGAGAGCACATTCAAAAATGTAAGGCTGCTACAAATAAACCGTTTGCGGTTAACATTCCTTTGCTCTACCCAGATATCGACAAGCACATTCAAACAATTATTGAAGAAAAAGTTCCAATCGTGTTTTCATCCGCTGGAAGCCCAAAAAAATGGACGCCTATTTTGAAAGAAAACGGAATTACGGTAGTTCACGTTTGTGCAAGCTCTCTATTGGCAAAAAAGGTTGAAGATGCTGGTTGCGATGCCGTTGTGGCAGAAGGATTTGAGGCTGGAGGACACAACGGACGTGAAGAAACCACTACCATGTGCCTCATTCCTCAAGTAGTCAATGCAGTGAACATTCCAGTTATTGCCGCTGGTGGAATTGGAACAGGAAGAAGCATGTTGGCGGCTTTCGCTTTAGGTGCTGAAGCCGTTCAAATAGGTAGTCGATTTGTGGCTTCGCCAGAAAGTTCTGGTCACGAGTATTTCAAACAAGCTGTGATTGATGCAAAAGAAGGAGACACTAAACTCAGCATGAAAAAGTTGGTTCCGGTTCGATTGCTAAAGAACAAGTTCTTTGAAGAAGTGAAAGCAATGGAAGACCGTGGCGCGGAAGGTGGAGAATTGCTCGAATTGCTCGGCAGAGCACGATCCAAGAAAGGCATGTTTGAAGGAGACATGGAAGATGGCGAACTGGAAATTGGACAGATTTCGGGTTACATCGATGCGATGAAACCAGCGGCAGATATTGTAAAAGAAATAGTAGAAGAATTCAATTCGGTGAGCGAACAATTACGTACCCAAAAGCTTTAAGGAACTATGAAACAACTGACATTCAAAAACGGAGACACACTAGACATTCTCGGACTTGGAACTTGGAAATCGAAGCCTGGAGAAGTAGGCACTGCCATTCGTTCAGCTATCAAAATCGGATACCGACATTTCGATTGCGCGTTCATTTACATGAATGAAAAAGAAATTGGGCAAGCATTTGCAGATGCTTTTGCAGACGGAGATGTACAGCGCGAAGACGTTTGGATCACTTCCAAACTTTGGAACCATTGCCACAAACAAGAAGATGTAATTCCCGCTTTGAAAAGCACTTTAGCCGACTTACAACTCGATTACCTTGATTTGTATTTAGTGCATTGGCCACACGTTTTCAAGAAAGACTTTATGGGTGCGTCAAAAGCAGAGGAAACTCTTCCTACATCCGAAGTTCCGCATATTGAAACATGGCGCGGAATGGAGGCGGCAGTTGATGCAGGGTTAGCAAAACACATTGGCGTTTGCAACTTTAACAAGCATAAACTGAAAGCTCTTTCGGAACAAGCGTCCATCATTCCAGAAATGAACCAAGTTGAGTTGCATCCAATGCTTCATCAAACGGATTTATTAGATTTCTGCAAAGAGAACGGAACGCACGTTACGGCCTATTCCCCACTCGGCTCACCAGATAGAAGTGCAGGAATGAAAGCTGCTGATGAGACTAATTTGTTTCAACATCCAGTCATTCAAGAATTGGCTAAAAAGCATAATTGCTCTGAAGCGCAGATCATGATTGCTTGGGCCATGGAGCGCGGGACATCCGTTATTCCTAAATCGGTAAATCCTGAACGTCAGAAACAGAATTTCGAATCAACTGCAATCAATTTATCGAAAGACGATATGAAATTAATGGCCACGGCTGATAAAGGCTATCGTTACGTAAAAGGACAATTCTGGGCGTTTGAAGGAACTGAATATTCGGTTGATTGGCTTTGGAACAAATAAGACATGTTGGAATTCGCTAAGTTTCTAACTTAGCCCTTATGAGAAATCTATTTGTACTTTTTATAATTACATCATGTGCTAATTTTGTAACAGCCCAAGATTCTCTTCGGGCAAAAAGGTTCTATATCGAGGTTTCGGGTGGTTACAGCTTCCCGTTCGTGAATGACGATCTTGGGTCTACGCAAGAAATTATCGGTTCCGCCAATTATCTCATGCGCGCGGATTCATCTATCAGTTCCACATCGGTGTTTGGCACGCAGGGCTCCGGCTGGCGGACTTCGTTGAACATCGGGTATATGTTTCATAAAAACATCGGCTTTGAGGTTCAGGTAAACTACTTCCAAAGTCAACGTTTCCTCTTAGCGAAAACAGAAACGCCAACGTTTAAGGGTGAACACACTGTACTTGCAAGTCGTTTAGAACTTGCTCCACAGCTAGTTCTCAATTTTGACATTAAGAAATGGAGTATTTATTCAAAAACGGGTGTGCTCATTCCAGTTTGGGGAAACAGTCGTAGTTCTATAAAAATAGACGACAGAGAAGGTATTGTGTTTGAGCAAGCCACTGGAATAGCTGGTACATCCGTTCGTTCTAAATTGGAAGCCGAAGTAAGCACCTTCGGAAAATTCTCCTACGGATTACAAACTCGTCTTGGTGCCGCATATCGCGCTACAAATTGGTTGTCAGTTTTTGCTGAAATGAACTTTACTGCACTATCTATTAATTCCAAGGAGAATATTGTTAATCGCTTTGATGTCGACTTCTTGGACCCTGAAGACAATATATTCCAGAGTGGTTCTATTGACGACATAGACGTAATTGACCAGCATACCATATTCGTTTCCGAATTAACAGAAACATCTAATAATCCAAGTGTAAACCCCAACCCTGACCCAAATCGCCCTATGGAAGAATTGAACACCAAAGACAATTTCAATACACTGGGAATATCTATTGGTTTGAGGTTTTACATATTTTAATAGGAGAGATTTAAAATCGAAGTGATAATCACCAAAAAACAGCTATCACTTTTTCGTTGGAATATTCCATTTGATGGAAGTTCCGTTGAACTCTAATTGTTCCCAAATTTTCTGTTCGTTCTTCTTCCAATGGCTTTTATGAACGCCCAACATTACGGCATCAAAAAGCAATAGAAAACCACCTTGCATAATGAGCGAATAACCCATTCCCTTAAACGAATCTCGCACATTTGGATTACTGTATCTATTGCCAAATTCCTGCATAAAAACGCCCGAACCTACATACAGCACATCTGCCGCCATGTTTATCGCGTAGAGCGTCTCTTGTTTCCGTTGTAGTTT
>DMRV01000018.1 GCA_003456455.1 Flavobacteriales bacterium | reverse complement strand
TTCTTGGTCGTCTCCACATCACCAAACACCTCTCCAACAACAAATCTGCTAGGGTTCTGAAATGAATCTACAAGAGATCGTAATTCCGTAGCAAACTCAAAACTCTCCTCTTGATTTACGTTGTATTTCATTTTCTGAAAGAAGCCATCAGGCGATTCCTCAGATGGCACTATCTTCAAACTACCAGGGTTGTTGTGGAACGAAGTGTCCTCGTATATGGAGTTAAAAATGTCTAGTCTAAAGCCGTCCACTCCTTTGCTGAGCCAATGTCTAGCTACATCTAGCATGGCATTTTTCACCTCCGGATTACTATAATTCAAATCCGGCTGAAAGTCTAAAAACGAAGCCCAATAGAATTGCTTGCGACCTTCATGCCAATGCCAACCACTCCCTCCTATTGTTGCTTTCCAGTTATTAGGCGGTTTCTGCCCCTTGTTGCCTTTTCCGTCTTTCCAGACATACCAATCTGCTTTGGGGTTGTCTCTATTTGATGACGATTCCTTAAACCAATCGTGTTCGTCTGATGTATGATTCATCACCAAATCAAAGACAATTCTCATGTCTCTTGCATGAACTTCTTCAATCAGTCTCATACATGTTTCCATATCACCATATTCTGGCGCAATGGCGGTATAATCACTTATGTCGTAACCAAAATCTCGCTGTGGACTTGCAAAAAATGGCGATATCCAAATCGATTCAAAACCTAGAGCCTTTATGTAGTCTAGCTTCTGAATTATCCCATTCAAATCGCCTAATCCATCGCCATCAGTATCATAAAACGAGCGTGGATAAATCTGATAAACAGTAGTTGATTTCCACCAATCTTGATGAGACGTTTGAGCATGAACAACAGTGCTCAAGAAAAGTATAATAGAAAGAAGAGGAAAGATTATCAGCCGTAACATCAGGTCGAAATTACGCTACCTAAATTGCAATTCAGCTATCGGGAGTTACAGTAATATGCAAGCTCAAGAAGCTTATCTCCTCATCAACGGGGTCAATATTATATTCCAGTTTACTGCCGCTTCTTTTGTAAATGTCCAGCAGACCAAGTCCTGCCCCTCCTTTTGCAGAGTAGGTTGACTCTCCCAATTTATTACTGTAAATCTCCCTCATATCGTTATGATCCATTGCATTTATTTCAGCAATTTTCTTCTTTAAGGAAGGAACTTTTGAGTTCAGAATCTTATTTCCAGTGATGATGAAAATATCATCTTTATGTCTACCCATCAATAGCAAACTAGCCACATCTTTATCCTTTGAGGTATCTACATCAGCATGATTTACAATGTTCTGTAAACACTCTACCAGTATGTTAAAAACACGTTTTCTGAGTTTCTTCTCTTCACCACTTTGAAGCAACTTCATTTCTGTAATGGAAAGAAGCTGCTGAACCGCAGCATCCGTGATATGATCACGATAAGCTAAGAGCAACTCATTTTCCGACATCATTCGGTCGATGTCAAAATATTGGTCAACGTAACTCAATTAGGTAGGGGTTTAGTTGAGGACAATTCGGCTTTGTTGCAGGGAATACGGCATTTTTAAAAAAAAGTTCCTGTATAATTCGATTTAGCTAGCGTTTGGTTAATGGATACTTTTGCGGAATGAAAGTCAGCGGACTTACGGAGCAGATGTCATCTTTATTGACTGATGGAAAAGCACTTCCCATTATGGAGGAGTTCTACACTATTCAGGGCGAAGGATTTCATACAGGAAAAGCAGCATATTTTGTACGCATTGGCGGCTGCGATGTGGGTTGTCATTGGTGCGATGTAAAGGAAAGTTGGGATGCATCTATTCATCCACTTATTGAAATTGACCAAGTTGTGGCAAACGCGGATGAACAGCCATCTAAAGTTGTTGTAGTGACTGGAGGAGAACCACTCATTTTCAACCTATCTAAACTGACCAACACATTGTCAGAAAAAGGAATTCAGATTCATGTAGAAACTTCGGGTGCACATCCATTTTCCGGCAAGTTTGATTGGGTTTGTTTGTCTCCCAAAAAAAATGCCCCGCCAAAGGCCGAATACTACAAGTTAGCTAACGAATTAAAGGTGATTGTTTATAATAGGCATGATTTTGAATGGGCTAATGAACATGCTGCCAAGGTTTCTGAAAATTGCGTGCTCTATCTTCAACCCGAGTGGAGTAAACGAGAAGAAATGATGCCGCTAATTGTAGATTACGTAATGAAGAACCCTAGATGGAATATTTCCATTCAGACGCATAAATACATGAATATCCCTTGAGGTATCTGACTATCATATTAGTTGCCATCTGCTTGGTTTTCTCCACAGAAAGCATGGCTCAGCGCGAATACACAACCAAATCTAAAAAGGCCATTAAACTTTTTGAAGAAGCCTTAAAGTATTACAGTGCCAAGCGCAATGCTGAGGCATTAGAAATTCTGGAAAAAGCCATTAAGGCTGATGAGAATTTTGTGGAGGCATACACTGTTTCGGGCGATTGTTACGCGGATGTGGGAGATTTTCAGAACGCCATCGCATCTTACCAGAAAGTGGTTGATTTAGACCCTGATTTTCTATCCACCTCTTACAAGCAACTGGCAGATGTTCAGTTTAAAACTGGTGATTACGAATCGGCTCTTTCCAATTACAAGGTTTTTATGACCAAAAAGCGTGTCAACCCGCAAATAAGAGAAAAAGCGGAGCGATATATGAAAAACGCGGAGTTCGGTGCCGTAGTAAAAAAGAAGCCCGTTCCGTTTGAACCGAAAAATTTAGGGGAATCTGTAAATACCGATCAGTATGAATATTTTCCTGTACTTACTGCCGATGAACAAACGCTCGTTTTCACGCGAAATCAACGTTCGCAGCGAGGCGATTACCAAGAAGATTTTTACGTAAGTATAGCTTCGGAAGATGGTAGCTGGGCACGCGCAAGAAACTTAGGCGAACCAATAAACACCTCTGATAACGAAGGAGCTCAAACTATTACAGCTGATGGACAACAGTTATTCTTTATAGGTTGTAACCGGAAATCCGGAAAAGGTAGTTGCGATATTTATCACGCTTTCCGTAACGGCAGTAAATGGGGAATGCCGCGAAACATCGGTAGCCCTGCAAACACTTCAAAATGGGAAAGTCAGCCAAGTGTTTCTGCGGATGGAAAAACCCTCTATTTTGCAAGTAACCGTAGCGGTGGGGCTGGCGGAATGGATATTTGGGTTACGCAGCTTGCTCCAAATAACGAATGGACCGTTCCGAGGAATTTGGGAGATAAAATCAACACGCCTTTTTCGGAGGAAACGCCTTTTATTCATCCTGACGGAAAAACGCTTTACTTCACTTCTAACGGACACGTTGGAATGGGTGAAAAAGATATTTACGTTACCAGAAAAGACGCTGATGGAAATTGGTCTGAACCTAAAAACCTTGGTTATCCCATAAATACTTGGAATGATGAACAGGGTCTTTTTGTGGCCGCCAGTGGAGAAAACGCCTACTTCAGTTCGGACAGAAAAGGTGGTTACGGCAAACTCGACCTCTATTCTTTTAAACTTTATGAGGAAGCACGTCCAACACGTGTAACATACGTAAAAGGAAAAGTAAAAGACAAGGAAACCGGAAGGCCATTGGGCGCCAAATTTGAGTTGATTGACCTTGCCACTTCCGAAGTGGTTATCGAGTCTAGTTCTGACCAAATTGATGGCAAGTTTTTGGTCACATTACCCGTAGATCATGAATATGCTTTGAATGTATCCAAAGACAACTACCTTTTCTATTCAGAGCACTTCTCGCTTCCAAAACAACAAGATATTACCAAGCCTTACAGGATGGATGTGGAATTGCAGCCAATCAAGTTTGGGGAGAAAGTGGTTCTCAAGAATATTTTCTTTGAGACTGCATCGTTTGAACTACTTCCAGAATCTACTGTAGAGCTAGACAAACTCGTTGCTTTCATGAACAACAACTCCACTATTCATATAGAAATTGGAGGTCACACAGATAACGTTGGAAAACCCGAAAGCAATCAACTTCTTTCTGAAAATCGTTCTAAATCGGTACGTCAGTATCTCATTGACCACGCCATTTCAGAAGGCCGAATTCAGTTTAAAGGATATGGCGAAGAGCAACCAGTTGACACTAACGAAACGCCTGAGGGAAGGGCAAAGAATCGAAGAACAGAATTCAAAGTATTAAGCGGTGAATAAAAACTTGTTTCTAATATTTCTAATCTCAACGATTAGCTGTGCAGTTCAAGCACAAAACGTTAAGCATTCGATATATCTTATTGGCGATGCTGGTAAAGACACCCTTCCAGGGCCAGCACTTCTTATGCTAGAAGAAGAGCTAGATAGCAATAAGAATAGCACGGTTATTTTTCTTGGCGACAACATCTACCCTGCGGGATTAGAAGGAAAAGAAGGCAACAAAAAGAAGCATCTTTCCGAGATGAAGCTGCTTTCGCAGTTGGAGCGAACCAAAGGGCACACGGGTCATGTTTTTTGGGTTCCAGGAAATCATGATTGGAAGGCAGGGCGCTGGCAAGGGCATTGGCTTGTGCAAAAAGAAGCTGGTTTTGTAGAGTCGTATTACGCTCATAATAATTCTATCAAGAATGATTCAGGACATGTTTTTATGCCAAAAGGTGGATTGCCCGGACCAACACTTGAATCGGTAGAAGAGCACGGTTTAAACGTAATTGCCATTGATTTACAGTGGTGGCTACAAGATCAATTCTTTCATAAAGTTCCGACTGAATATGGGTTGAATAAACGAAGAATGGAACAGCGATTCTTAGACCGTCTTGACACGCTTATTTCCCAATCAGTATCGGATGGAAAACTTACGATGATTACTGCACATCATCCCATGTACAGTAACGGGCATCACGGAAGCCCAAAACAACCGTTTCGTTTCATCTTCAATTGGGTACCGCCTTTTCAGCTTTTCGGACTCATTGGATTAAATAGGGCACTGGTGCAGGACATTCCACAACCAAGGTATAGGCGTATCAGAAATAGAATTTTAAAAGTCCTTAACAAGTATGAGAACTTAGTTTACGTTTCTGGACACGACCATAATCTGCAATACCTTAAAAAAGACGAGAACCATTATTTGGTAAGCGGTGCTGGTAGTAAGCGTTCATCACTTTCGGGAGACAAGTATGGTGCAACCTACATG
>DMRV01000071.1:5314-7850 GCA_003456455.1 Flavobacteriales bacterium | reverse complement strand
ATCATTTATACCGCTCCTATTTTTCTACCTAAAAGCCTCGCCATCCCTTGCGACCGATATTGAATCATTTCTTCATCCGCGTAGCATTGGCAGCAGCTATTCTTTTTGCGGCTGTTGAAGTCAGCTTTGGACAATCTGGACTACCAAACACAGAGAAACTGAGTGTAAGAAAAGTGCGTGGTTTGGCAACCAATTCGCTTCGCATGGGCGATACGTATTCTGCCCTTGTTTATTACAAGGAATGGTCAAAGCGCAAACCCGATAATGTGGCTGTAAGTTTTCAATTGGCAGAATTGTATCGCAACAGCCGCGATTACGCGCATGCATCTGAATCGTATTGGAAAGTGCTGAAATCCAATGGTGGCGCAAACAAATATCCCATGGCACTCTATCATGCTGGCGATATGGATATGCAAACAGGCAAGTACAAAGAGGCCAAAAGCAATTTTATCAAGTTCAAACGGATTGCTTCCGACATGAAAGAAGGCTGGTGGAAGAAGCTGACCTTAAATAAAATTGAAGGCTGCGAGTATGCCATTTCATTGCAAGATTCAGTTAACTCTGCCGAAGTAGAACATCTAGATGCCAGCATCAATAAAGCACACATCGAGTTCTCCCCTATTCCGATAGACTCGAACACATTAATTTATGGCTCGCTGGTAAGTGAAGAAGTAGAGTTCTACGATTTAGATGAGATTGACAGCACGCAAATTCCTGCACGGAAATTCTACCTAGCCAAGAAGGAAAATGGCAAATGGAGTTCGAAAGGTGAATACACAGACCCAATTGGAGAAACTGATGCGCACATTGGAAACGGTGCGCTTTCTCCTGATGGGAACCGATTCTACTTCACACAATGCCGTGAGAATTTTCAAGGGAAAGTGATTTGCCATTTATACTATTCAACGAAAGAACATGGTGCTTGGGGCGAACCTGAGAAAATGAACGACCAAATTAACTTACCAAACTATACAACAACCCAGCCAACCATTGGGCGCGAATCGAAGCGAAATCAGGAGGTAATCTATTTTGTTTCTGACAGACCAGACGGAAAAGGCGGATTGGACATTTGGTTCACCGAATTTCATGCAAGAACCAAGCGATTCCGCCAACCAAAAAATGCAGGTGCAGCTGTAAATACACCAGGAACAGAATTCACTCCTTACTACGACATTTCTACCCACAACTTGTACTACAGTTCAGACGGAAAAGTAGGAATTGGAGGCTTGGACGTGTATAAAATTGAAGGAGAAAAAAGCAAGTGGAAGAAGGATTCTTTGGTTCATATGGGTAAAGCCATCAACTCGCCTGCTGATGATTTTGATTTTGTATTGAATACAGACCGACAAACGGGATTTTTGGTTTCAAATCGTGAGGGTGGAGTAGCATTGATGAATGCCACTTGCTGCGATGACATCTACTCGTTTGAGTTTGTTGAATACGTTAACATTCACCTTAATGGTTTAGTGATAGACAGCACGTGTTTAGATGAAGTCGACATCTTTCTGTATATGAAAGATCCTGTGACAGGAGAAAAATACCTTGCTGAAGAATTGAAGGTGAATCCATGCATGTTCAACTTCACGCTTGAGCCTGACCGAGAATACACCATTGAGGCGAAAAAGGTTGGATACTTTAATGATGTAGTAGAAGTAAACACGCGAAATCTTACTCCAGCAGATACGCTAAACAAGGAGTTAAAATTGACCAAGATTCCGAAGAAGCCAATTGTATTGGAGGGGATTCTCTATGACTTTGACAGCGCCAATCTCACAGCATCAGCAAAGGAAAGTCTTGACACTGGGCTTTATCCAATCATGATTGAAAATCCGCAGATTGTGATTGAGCTTTCTTCACACACAGATGCCAAAGGCTCTGATGCTTACAACCTCAAACTTTCTAAGGAAAGAGCTAAAAGCGTGGTTGATTACATGATTTCCAAAGGCATTGACTCTAGGCGATTGACGGATGCGGGTTACGGAGAGTCTAAACCTATTGCTGCGAATGAGAATCCAGATGGTTCAGACAATCCAGAAGGACGCGCGCTCAATAGACGAACAGAATTTGAGATAATCGGAGAACTGACTGAGGACGAGTACCTCCCCGAACAGGATTAATGAAGTCGGCATCGTTAGCACAAATACGGAAAGAGCTAAAAACCCTTTCAAGAGAAGAAGTGGCAGAGTTGTGCGAAAAACTCATCAAATACAAGCGCGATAATAAGGAGCTGCTTAACTATCTGCTTTTCGAATCCATTAATGAAGACGCTTATGTTGATGCTATTAAGGAAGACGTTTCTGAAGCTTTCGCTGCTACGAATACCCGAGGATTCTATCTCGCCAAAAAAAGCATCAGACGAGCGCTTAGAATTGCCAATAAATACATCAAGTATTCCGACCAACCCGAAACCGAGCTGGATGTTCTTTTACATTTCTGCGAAGAGCTGAAAGCACTCGACATTAACTTCAAACGAAGCAAGGTCCTACTCAATTTGTATGAGAGACAGCTCGTTAAGATTAATGATGTCTATTCAGAC
>DMRV01000071.1:460-5240 GCA_003456455.1 Flavobacteriales bacterium | reverse complement strand
GCTGCCAAAATTGGTACAATCATTACAGAATAACCAGCGCCTAAGTTGACAAACAATGGCCCTGGACAAGCTCCAGTAAATGCCCAGCCAATTCCGAAGATTATTCCACCAAACAAAGCGGCTTTATAAAGTTTGGGTTTGACAGGTAGTAAAATCAATTTTCCATCAAGGCTATTCAGTTTTAAGCGACTAACCAGTTGAAGCAAAATTGCTCCTACAACCACTGCAGTGCAGATGATACCATACATGTGGAAACTTTGGAAACGGAACATTTCCTGAATTCGAAACCATGACACAGCTTCGGATTTCACCATGATTATCCCGAAGATGATACCTGCTAATATGATTCTCACATTTTTCATAGACCAAAAATTAAAGGCATGAGTAAATGTGTGGCAATCAGTCCACCAATGAAAAAGCCGATTGTGGCTACAAGCGATGGTAATTGTAAACTACTCATGCCTGTAATAGAATGACCAGACGTGCAACCACCTGCATATCGTGCTCCAAACCCGACCATAAAACCACCTAAAACGAGAAGAATCAAACCTTGAGGAGTACCCAGAAAAGACCAATTAAATACGGAGTAAGGTTGTAAACCTTGAGAATGAGAAATACCAAAAGCGCTCAACGCTTCAACTGTGGCGGCAGAAATATCAACGGAATAATCTTCAGCAGTTAAAAAGTTAGCAGCAATAAAACCTCCCGTAACTGCTCCGAGAACAAAAATTAAACTGGGAATCCGGTCTTTAATATTAAACTTGAAATGGTCGGAAAAACGTTCTGCCCCAAGAATTCCGCAGATAGAGTCTAAATTTCCGGAAACGCCAAAGTTAGATCCGAGCCAAAGCATTAGCGGAACTAGAATACCCAAAAGGGACCCGCTTACATACCATGGCCAAGGTTCAAACAGAAACTCCATTCAATTTTTTATTGAGTACAAAGGTGCTAAACGCCAGCGACAATATTAATGTTCGCTATTACAGTGGTAGGAGTTCATTTTTCTGGCTGAAATAATGAAAAAACAAGGCAATTTTCAGGTGTGTTTATTGATGGAGTGATGGTCGTTATTATCTTGTTCAATCTCGTCTTTCACAAACTCGATACGTTTGGCAACCAATGCCAATTCTGGATGTCCATTTTGTTTTAGCCACTCAAAAGCCGCATTGTTTCCATCGCCAACTAAGGCCATTTTGGCCAATGGTTCTAATCCATTTTTCTGCAACCAAATAATTGCATTCTTGTCCCCTTCCGCGCCAGTAATGGTTGCCATCAAATGCGGATGTCCGTTTTTCATCAGCCAAGTACGTGCTTCCTCATTGTGGTATACAGCAAAAACAAAAAGTCCAAGTTCTTTATAGCCATTCGCGATAAGCCAATCGCGGATTTTCTTGTTTCCTCTGATTGCTTCGGCCCACGCCACCAATATTTTAGCTGGATACTGTATCATTTTTAAGGCAAGTTATTCAACAGGAATTGCTTCATGTTTTCTCCCATTATTCCGCGAATCTCTTCTTCAGAAAAACCTTGGATTTGCATTTCTTCAACTAACAGGTTGAATCCGGTACAATCGAAATCGGTTGCTACAGAACCATCAACATGAACCACATTTCCGTCTTCAAATCATCTTACGACATGGATGATAGCATCCGTTTCACGGATATTTCCGAGGAATTGATTCCCTAATCCTTCTCCTTTACTAGCGCCTTTTACAAGTCCAGCAATATCTACGATTTCAATAGTTATAGGAACAACGCGTTCAGGATTCACAAGACCTTCCAGCTTCTCCAGACGTTCATCCGGAACTGTGATTACACCAACATTAGGTTCAATTGTACAGAACGGGAAGTTTGCCGCCTGAGCCTTTGCGTTAGAAAGACAATTAAAAAGGGTTGACTTTCCAACATTTGGAAGTCCTACGATACCACATTGTAAAGCCATTGCGCTAAAATTTTGAGGCGGCAAAGTTAATGCAATGGTTCATTGATTTTTCGGCTTAATTGACTTAGTTAATTTAGCGACTTATTCTTGGGCACTAGACTAAATTAACTATGACACTAAAATGGCATGATAAAGACCAACAGATGAAATGTGATCAGTTTTATCACAATTTCCGAACATTCATTTATAGTCAGTTAGGTAACCAATCCAATCCGGTCGATTACGAGGGAGTTTATGCTAGTCTCGTTCAATTTTTGACCATGGAAGCGCTGGCTTTGGACACTCCAATGCCGCAAGTGCTAAAGAAGTATTATGACAAAGTAATATCACAAAATTCAGATTTGATCGAGAACAATTTTCGACCATTTTTGGCTGAAATCGGGAAAGAAGGCTTAAAAAAAGGAATTCCGATGTATTTGATTTCAAAGTATGTGCAAGTCTATGCGTTCAAATCGATACAAAAAAACGCGAATAGCACAGGAAGTTTAAATCTGGAAAATTCCATTAGCGAAATGACTAAGGAAATTCAAGAATTCTTGGCTACTGATGAAAAACCAACTAAGTCTCTCCTCAATCCAAAAATTGAAGAGTTGTCCGATTCAGTTATTTCAAGATTTAAAGATGAGCTTTACCACCACTTTGAGAACCAGGTTTCAGTTGAACGACTTCCAATTTTAGTAACCAATGCTGCTGAAGCACTGGCTTTAAATGCTTTAGACTTAGGAAACACTTATACAGATGAGCACCAAAGACATAACAAAACGATTATCCAAAACCACCGTGTAATTTATGAATCGGGGTTTAAACCATTAATAAGTGAAATACTCAATGTCGGAATGGAAGCTGAGATTCCAAAGCAAGAAATGGTCGGTTATGTTAAAAGTTACATCATGAACTCGCTTATCAAATGCTTGCCCACTTATTTTGAGTCGGACCTGCTTAATTCCGCTTCTCCAGAAACACGAAAGTTTCTACGTGAGTAATTAGGTTGTAATAAAGCTATCCAATTCATCCCCAAGTAGTGGATTTCAACCTTTTCAAAAGTTATTAACGCGAGTCCAAATAGGCTATGCGTAACGTTACTTTTGATGACAACCAATCAATCGCAAAATGTCCTCCACCCAAGAATTGAAACGCGTTTGTTCTCAGACGAGAAGAGACATTGTAAGAATGGTAGCCGCTCCAAAATCGGGGCACCCAGGAGGGTCTTTAGGCTGTGTAGAATTCTTCGTTTCGTTATACCATGAGATTATAAAACCTGACGCTTCCAACTTTACGATGGATGGCAAAGGCGAAGATTTGTTCTTCCTTTCTAACGGGCACATTTCTCCAGTTTGGTATAGCGTTTTAGCACGTTATGGATATTTTCCAGTGAAGGAACTTTCGACTTTTCGGTTTCTGAATACGCGGCTGCAAGGTCATCCAACTACACACGAAGGTTTGCCTGGCATAAGAATGGCATCTGGTTCTTTAGGAATGGGAATGTCCTGCGGAATTGGTGCGGCTTTAACCAAAAAAATGAACGGAGAGAGCAATTTGGTTTACACGCTACATGGCGATGGCGAATTGCAGGAAGGACAGATTTGGGAAGCAACCATGTACGCTGCCGCCAAGAATGTTGACAATATCATTGCAACAGTAGACGTTAATGGACGACAGATTGATGGTGACACGGATGACGTTATCGCGCTTGGAAGTCTTCGAGCAAAGTTTGAGGCTTTCGGTTGGAAAGTGTTTGAATGTGACGGAAACAATTTGGATGATTTGCTAAAAACAATGGCTGACTGTAAAGCTGCTACTGGCAAAGGCGTTCCAGTAATGAACCTCATGAAAACAGAAATGGGCATGGGAGTTGATTACATGATGGGAAGTCACAAATGGCACGGCATATTCCCTAACGAAGAGCAACTGGAAGACGCGCTAGGTCAATTGGAAGAAACACTCGGAGACTACTAATCTCCCACTTATAAATGTTCCGCTTAAGGAAACATACTTCTGTCATGCTGTTGGGATTCGGGCTTTTGCTCGGTTTTAGCAATCCAACTTTTGCGCAAGAAAAAGAGAAACCGCTCAACCGTATTCTTTTCGTTTTTGATGGTTCGCAAAGCATGTTTGGCCATTGGGAAAGCGGGATGAAAATTGACATCGCGAAGCAACTCCTCAACGAGCTTTTGGATAGTCTAAAAAACGTTGAGAACCTTGATTTAGCTTTAAGAGCTTACGGACATCAAAGCCCTTACATTTCAAGTACTCAGCGAGATTGTAAGGACACTAAATTAGAAGTGCCCTTTGGTGGCGGTGGAGCTTGGGCAATTACCAAAGCCTTGGAGAAAATTCAACCAAAAGGAACCACTCCAATTGCCTATAGTATTGAGCAATCTGCTAAGGATTTTCCGCCTTGCAGTAATTGCCGAAACATGATTATACTGATTACCGATGGCATTGAAGAATGCGATGGTGATCCGTGTGCCATTTCATTGGCACTGCAAGCCAAAGGAATTGTTCTAAAACCGTTTGTGATTGGGATAGGTCTCGATCTAGAATTAATAGATCGATTTAGATGCATTGGAAGCTATTTCAATGCTAGAAGTGAGCGTTCTTTCAAAGACATTCTAAATGTGATTATCTCTCAAGCGTTAAATCCAACCACAGTTCAGGTAAACCTGATGGACAGTAACGGACAGCCTACAGAAACGGATGTGAATATGACGTTCTATGATGCCAATTCTGGACAGATGGCTTACAATATCATTCACACCATGAATCACCGTGGCGTTCCTGACACACTGGGAATTGACCCATTGGCTTCTTACAAAATGAAAGTTCATACGGTTCCTGC
>DMRV01000071.1:0-443 GCA_003456455.1 Flavobacteriales bacterium | reverse complement strand
AAGCATGACTATGAAAACCTGCAAGCAATTATTCGACAAAGCGGCAAGATGAATACGCTTACCATGCAGAAGATTGATGATAAGCAACGTTACTTAGTTGGTGCTTATGACTTAGAAATTCAGACGCTCCCGAGGATGTATGTTACGGGTGTTAATGTGGCTCAAAGTTCTACTACGAAAGTTGAAATCCCTCAACCCGGCATGGCGCACATCATGCGTAAATCAAAAGGTGTCGGTGATGTTTTCATCAAAGAAGGAATTGGATTGAATTGGCTTTATTCTTTGGACTCTGAACTCACTTCTGAAAGTATTGCCTTGCAACCTGGCGAGTACAAAGTGGTTTTCAGACCAACAGGCTCTAAGCGCGCATTTTATACGATAGAAAAGGACTTTACAATATTCTCAGGCAAATCTCAACTGGTTGAACTCAAATAACATGGTAG
>DMRV01000129.1 GCA_003456455.1 Flavobacteriales bacterium | reverse complement strand
TGCAGTCGGTCACGGTGGTGCCAGCGGCTATTTGGCGCTCATGGCCTTGTGGTCATTTCCTGTTTCTGTGATGAAACCGACTGCCTTGGTGCTTAATTTGTTCGTAGCGGCCATTTCTTTTTTCGCTTACGCGAGGAAAGGACATTTCAATTCCAAATTATTCTTGGCGTTCGCTTTAGCGTCTGTTCCAATGGCATTTTTGGGCGGAATGATGGAGATTGACGCATCCATTTACAAGAAGATCTTGGCGGTCTTGTTGGTCTTTGCTGTGCTGAAAATGTTGGGCGTTTTCGGAAAAGAAAGCGACCAGATCAAAGACGTTCCTTTTTGGCAAGGATTGCTTGCTGGAGCAGCCATCGGACTGTTTTCTGGGATGATTGGCATTGGAGGTGGAATCATCCTCAGTCCCGTCATTCTCATCATGGGTTGGGGCAGAATGAAAGAGGCCGCAGCTGTATCTGCCGCGTTCATTTGGGTTAATTCTGCCGCTGGATTAGCAGGTCATTTAAGTCGAGGAATTACGATTGAACCTCAGGCGTATATTCTAATAGCAATCGCCCTTATGGGCGGATTACTGGGAGGCTATTTTGGCAGTATTCGGTTCAATAATTTGGTACTCAAACGCATGCTTGCTTTTGTGCTAATCATTGCCTGCGCTAAACTCTTTTTTACATGAAACTAAACGTAAAATATTTTGGAATGATTGCCGAATGGGCTGGTTCGGAGAATGGCCAATTGGACTTCTCTGGAACCAGCGTTGTGGAACTGCGAAGTGAGATTGAGAAACGGATTCCAGGATTGAACAGCTCATCGTATCAAATTGCCGTCAATCGTGTGATTGCAACTGACGAAGCAATTATCACGTTAGGCGATGAGATTGCCATTTTACCCCCATTTGCAGGCGGATGAGATATGCTCGCCACATAGCGTTAAATGAGGTTGGTGAAAGCGGACAGCAGAAATTGCTGAACGCGAAAGTGCTCGTTATTGGTGCTGGCGGATTGGGCTGCCCCGCGCTTCAGTATTTGGCCGCTTCAGGTGTTGGCACCATCGGAATTGTTGATGGCGACACGGTGGATGAGAGCAATCTGCACCGACAAATTCTCTACACAACTTCAGACGTTGGACGACTAAAAGCAGAGGCGGCCAAAGAGCGACTCAAAGCGCTCAATCCGAATGTTTCTATCAACATTTATCCTGAAAATCTTCGTGCTGAGAATGCTTTGGAAATTGTTTGCGATTATGGTTTTGTGATAGATGGAACAGACAATTTCGTAGCACGATATCTAGTAAATGATGCTTGTGTGAAATTGAATAAGTCGTTCGTTTATGGCGCCATTCACAAATTTGAAGGACAGGTCTCGGTATTCAATTTCAATGGTGGGCCAACGTATCGTTGTCTGTTTCCAGAAAACCCGCAGCAAAGCCAGGTTCCGAATTGTGCTGAAGTTGGAGTTTTAGGCGTGTTACCTGGTGTAATCGGTACGCTACAAGCGACTGAAGTAATCAAGTTGATTCTCGGCATTGGCGAACCGCTTTCTGGTAAACTCAAACTGATCAATCTACTAACGAATTCAGAACAGATTATTTCGTTCTCTCGGAATGAAGAACAGGTCTCTAAGGCAATGAAAATTGACCTATCAGAATCGTACACAGACGAATCGTGTGCTGCTCCCGAAAGCATTCATCCAAATGAGCTAGCTGAATGGATTAAGCAGAACCGAAGTATCAATATTCTTGATGTTCGCGAAGCACACGAAATACCTAAGCTCAATCACCCTAATGTGATTTCGATTCCTCTTGGTCAAATCCCCCATCGCGCAGCCGAAATTCCGACAGACAAACAACTTGTTGTGATCTGTCAGCACGGAATTCGCAGCCAGCACGCACTTGAGTTTATGAAGCAGTACAATTTCCCGAACCAACTGATAAATCTGGAAGGCGGTATGGCTGCTTTCCATCATCATACATCTACACTATGAGCACAGAAAAGAAACCGAAAAACGTATTCGTTCAAGGGCCGATTACGCCTGAGAAGATTGCCACATCCATCGCGCATCATCAGGTGAAAACCAACATCGGTGGCCACGATATTTTCCTTGGTCAGGTTCGGGCTGATGAAATTAATGGCAAGACAGTGAAAGCCATCGACTACGAAGCTTATGAAGAGATGGCAAACAAGAAGTTTCACGAAATACGCGAGGCGGCCTTCGAAAAATTTGACCTTACGTGTATGCACATTTACCACAGTCTGGGACGGGTAAATGCGGGCGAAATCTGCTTGTTCGTATTCACATCATCGGCACATCGCAGAGAATGTATGGAAGCAACACGTTTTTTGGTAGAAGAGATAAAAGCGAATGCACCCATTTTCGGCAAAGAGGTTTTTGAGGACGAAACGCATGTTTGGAAAGAGAACAAATGATAGATATTACCCATAAATTGAGCACGCTTCGTGAAGCAACCGCACAGGCAATCGTTCGCGTTAGCAAACCCGAAACTATTGAGGCATTGCAGAACCGAACCGTGCCGAAAGGCGATGTGTTTGAAATGGCCAAAGCTGCGGGGCTTTTAGGCGTAAAAAAGACACCAGATTTACTGCCAGATTGCCACCCAATGCCGATTGAACAGGCAAGCATTGAATATGAAGTCAGTGGATTAGACGTGAAGATTTTGATGCACGTGAAAACCATTTATAAAACGGGGGTTGAGGTGGAGGCGATGCACGGAGCCAGTGTGGTTGCGCTGACGATGTACGATATGCTCAAACCCATCGACAAAGGAGTGGAAATCCATCACATTAAACTGCTGAAAAAGAAGGGCGGAAAGTCGGATTTCACCAACCGTTTTCGGAAAGACCTGCAAGCAGTAGTTGTGGTCTGTTCAGATACCATTTCAAGAGGTGAAAAAGAAGATAAAGCGGGAAAAGCAATCATCTCCAAACTGGAAAGTTGCGATGTGAAGATTGCCGAGTATTTGGTGATTCCAGATGAAGTAGATTCAATTCAATCTGAGGTAAATAAGGCAGTTGAACGCGGTGCAGATATGGTCATTTTTACTGGCGGAACAGGCCTTTCGAAACGTGATGTAACGCCTGAAGCGATTATTCCAATGTTGGACCGCAACATTCCGGGAATTGCTGAAGCTGTTCGCAGTTACGGGCAGGATCGCACGCCTTATTCTATGCTTTCTCGTACGGTTTCGGGAGTAATTGGCGAAACGCTGGTTTTGGCTTTGCCCGGTTCAACCAACGGAGCGAAGGAAAGTATGGATGCGCTGTTTCCGCCTTTGTTACACATTTTCGGAATCCTAAAAGGTGCTCGCCACGATTAAATGAGCACAGAAACCAACATACTGGTCGATCAGTTCGGCAGAAAGCACGATTACTTGCGGATTTCGCTAACGGAAAGGTGCAATCTAAGGTGTACCTATTGTATGCCTGCGGAAGGCATTGCTCTTCGCCCAAGAGAGCAGTTTATGCGAACGGAAGAAATCTTCTCTATCGCACAAACCTTTGTCAAATTGGGAGTCAAAAAAATTCGTCTGACAGGAGGAGAGCCCTTTGTAAGAAAGGATGCTGGAGCTGTGATTGAAATGCTTTCAACACTTCCCATTGAATTGAGTATTTCTACGAATGGAATCTTGATAGACCAACACATTGAAAGGCTTAAAGCGTGCGGGGTAAAATCCGTGAATGTGAGTCTTGATTCGTTGAAACAGGGGAGGATGCTTGCTATCACGAGACGAGACTACTTCGAAAGGATTATGCGGAACATTCAGTTACTTCTTGATGAAGGATTCGATGTAAAGATTAACTGTGTTGTGACCAAGGGCGTGAATGATGATGAGGTTATCGACTTCATCGAATGGACAAAAGAAGCTCCTGTGCATGTACGTTTCATTGAATTCATGCCATTTGATGGCAATGAATGGGATTGGAGTAAAGGTGTTTCGTTGGATGAAATACTGAAGCGAACCTCAGCGCATTTCGGACCATTTGGTTTTGAACGAATTGAAGATAGACCGAACGACACATCCAAGAACTATCGTCTGACAGACGGGAAAGGAACTTTCGCCATTATCAGTACGGTAACCAATCCGTTCTGCGATTCTTGCAATCGTATTCGTTTAACGGCTGATGGTAAACTAAAAAACTGTCTCTTCTCAAATTCTGAATCGGATCTACTTTCAGCGATGAGAAAAGGAGAAGACATACTTCCGCTTATTCAGTCATCTATTCAGAATAAGAAAGCTGTTCGCTCTGGTATGGAGTCCTTTGATGACTTCGCAAACCCTGAAGAACACGGTAAGAATAGAAAGATGGTGTCTATTGGTGGGTGATTCAACAGCGTTTTCGCTAACTGAAATCACCGTAACTTTTCACTTACCTTCAGCCTTCTAGAACGCAAGTTGATTTCCGTGAGCCTAGATTCCATCTTCTTACTAAGTATTCCCATAATTGCCGCCCTTGTTGGCTGGCTTACCAATAAGCTTGCTGTTTGGATGACGTTTTATCCATTGGAATATCGAGGAAATCGTCCTTTTGGTTGGCAGGGTATTATTCCTTCCAAGGCGCATAAAATGGCCAGCAAGGCGGTTGAGCTAGTTACCTCCAAATTAATTTCTGTAGAAGAGGAATTCGAAAAACTTAATGCGGAAGAAATTGTGGGGGAAATGCGTCCACAATTGGACGTGCTGAGCAAGCACATCATAGATTCGGTAATGCAACAAGAATTACCCCTTGTGTGGAGATTGTTGCCCCGAACTCAGAAAGAACAGTTGTATAAGGAAACTGCTGCTCAATTTCCGGAAGCTATTTCTAACGTATTACTAGAGGTGAAGTCAAATATTCACGAGCTTCTAGACGTAAACCGAATGCTGGTTGAGGGTTTGACCAAAGACCCGGAAATGCTGAACAGAATTTTTCTGAAATGTGGCGAGAAAGAGTTCAAGTTTATTGAACATTCAGGCCGAATATTCGGGTTCGTTTTTGGTCTGATTCAGATGTTGGTTTGGAATTACTATCAGTTTTGGTGGCTGCTACCCATTGGTGGTCTTGTAGTAGGCTACCTGACCAATTTCTTGGCGCTGAAACTCATTTTCCGTCCTGTTCATCCGGTTAAGATTGGGCCAATAGTTATACAAGGCCTATTTATGAAGCGGCAGGACGAAGTATCGAAGGAATACGCAAATATTCTAGCGACTGAGTTGTTGACTTCGGAGCAAATATTCGAATTTATAGTACGAACAAATGGAATGGATGTGCTGGCTGAATTGTGCCGAAAACACGTGAAAAATATTGTTGACACAACGACTGGGTCAACGCGAAAACTGATTCTTAAGCTAGCAATCGGAAACACGAAGTATGAAAAGATGAAGGCCGTGGCGGCTGAAATGTTTGTGCATGCACTTCCAGCTTCTATCACAACTATGTTCGATTATGCTGATAAATCGCTACAAATTGGAGAAACCTTAGAAAATAAGCTGAAGTCATTATCTAAGCTCGATTTTGAAGATGTGTTGCATCCTATCTTTCAGGAAGACGAGCATATTCTCATTCTTGTTGGAGCTGTGCTTGGGGCAGTGGCGGGGTTTATTCAGATGGCTTTTGTGCTCTAATTACAGGCTTTTCGGTAAACAACTTTATCCTATCGTTGTTTACGAACTTCAACGTATCCTACTGAATTTTCAAACTTTAATTTTGTGCTCCTTATGTTCGGTACAAAGCGCATAGTTTTTAGCATCTTATTTCTCCTTGTTTCGAGTTTGCTCTTTGGGCAAACCCAGACTATTAGAGGCGTGGTTATTGACCAGGAAAGTAAAATGCCCATCATCGGGGCTGCGGTTGTTGTGGTAGATAGCGACCCAATTATAGGAACCACTACCGATTTGGATGGAAAATTCAGTCTACCTAAGGTTAAGGTCGGACGTGTTGACTTGAAAATTACCTATTTGGGATATGCTCCTCGCTCGCTTTCTGCCATTGAGTTGTTTAGCGGTAAAGAACTTGTGCTGAATGTGGAGATGCAGGAAATGGTAATGAAGCAAGGCGAGGTGGTTGTCAAGGCATCCCGAAGGAAGGAAGAAGTGCTGAATACCATGACAACCGTTTCGGCACGTGTTTTTTCTACCGAAGAAGCTTCGCGATATGCTGGAACACGAAATGATGTTTCTCGAATGGCCACCAACTTTGCTGGTGTTCGTGGTGCAAACGATGCTACAAATGATATTGTAATTAGAGGAAATTCGCCAACCGGC
>DMRV01000225.1 GCA_003456455.1 Flavobacteriales bacterium | reverse complement strand
GCACGTTGTATATTGTAGGCACATCAATTTCGATAGTTAATGTCTACACCGTTCCCGTTTACAACTGTTGCCACCGCCATTGCGTTTTCTCCTTACACAGAGGCCAATTTGCATGAAAGTGCGCGGATAGCCAATATGCTTGATGCAAATCTTGTACTCATACATGTAGGAGCGGAAACCTCTCAAAAACTGGAACAACTCACGTTATTGATTTCCCAAACAGAAATTGAAAACGAAAAAGTTAAAATTGAGTTTCGAGAAGGGAATCCGGTTACAAGTATTCTTAATTCGTGTTCCGAGAACAACGTTAGTTTATTGATTGCTGGCGCGATGAAAAAGGAAAACCTGCTCAAATTCTACACGGGTTCTATTGCAAGAAAGCTCTGCAGAAAAGCAAAATGCTCGATTTTACTTCTTACAGATAGGTCAGTTATAAGAAACCAGTGTGAGGAAATCGTGGTTTCTGGAGACAACCACAAAAAAACTAAAGACACCATAAGAACCGCCAACTACTTTGGAAAATTACTGGGTGCCAAACACATTACCATTGTAGATGAGATTGACCCTAAAATTTCTGGCAATCAGGCAGATGACGATGAACAATTAGCCGCAACTGCCAAAAAGCGAAAAGAACTAAAATGCAAGGAAGATGAGCGCATCTTAGCTATCGAAAAAGAATTGGAAAAGGATGGTTCCTTAGCCATAAATCACAAATGCATTTTTGGAAAGGCTGGTTATACTATTGGGCACTACGCGGCAGCAAACCGAGCAGATTTACTCGTAATGAACTCTCCTGACTCAAAGCTGGGCATCATTGACCGGGTATTTACCCACGACTTGGAATACGTTCTATCTGATTTGCCATGCTGTCTAATGATTGTTAACCGAAACGGCAAGAGCATTGCATGAAGCTGCTTTCAAACGGTCTAAAAGGCTGGAAACAGTCTTGGAAAAGTGATTTACGTGCGTCCGTAACCGTAGCTTTTATAGCCATTCCTCTTGGTTTAGGAATTGGTTTAGCATCTGGCGTACCTCCATTAGCAGCAATTATACCATGCTTGGTTGGTGGTTTGCTAATTTCTTGGTTTAGTGGTGGGAATTTGGCTGTGCACAGCACGCCCAAAATGCTAATTGGCGTAACGGCAGCAGGAGTTCTCACATTGGGTGGAGATGATGTTTTTCTGGGATACAAACTTTTTCTTGCAGCCGTAGTTTTTGCGGGCATCCTTCAGCTCATACTCGGCCTTTTAAGGCTTGGTATAGTCGGAGATTTAATTCCGGCTACCGTGGTCAAAAGTTTACTTGCTGCTGTAGGTGTAATTATAGTTGTAAAGCAAGTTCCCGTGCTCATGGGAGTGGATATTCACTTAAAAAACATTGTTCAATTAGTTTTGGCACTGCCAGAAATAGTCAGCCAGTCAAACTTGGTCATTGCGTTTATTGGGCTCTTATCCACCGCTATTATGTTTCTGCATCCTAGGGTTGATTTTCCTGTTATCAAAGCTATTCCAGGAGCTGTTTGGGTAATCATTGTTGCCGAAATCTACTCACATCTATTAGGGTTTGAGCAAGGTGGCTCCTTTAATGTCTTTGGTATATTATGTGAATTCGATAAAAGTTTTCTTATCAGCCTTCCTAAAGAGATAACAGATGCCGTTGTTTTTCCAGATTTCAGTTTGTGGAAAACAGGAATGTTTTGGAACATCGTTATAGCCATAGTAATTGTGAGTAGTATCGAAGGAATTCTTAGCGCCAAAGCCATAGATCGGCTTGACCCGCTTAAACGAAAGTCCAATACCAACAAAGAACTTAGAGTGATTGGATTAGGAACGGTTGCTAGCGGCATGATTGGTGGACTACCCGTTATTCCAGCAATTGTTGCCACATCCGTAGGCGTTAATCACAATGGTAGAGGTCAGTTAATGGATGTTTTTCAGGCTATAATCATTATGCTGCTCATTATAGTTGGAGGATCTCAATTACAGCTTATTCCGCTAGCTGCGCTTTCAGGAATTCTCATTCATACGGGCTACAAATTATTTAACCCGAAGGAAATTCTTAACACGTACCGAATTGGCTTAGATCAGCTCATCATTTTCGTTTCAACCCTAGCTGTTACGCTTATTACTGATATGATTTATGGCCTATTAGTAGGTATTGCAATAACCCTTACTAGTCATGTTTTTCGTTTAAAGTCATTCACAAAACTGTTTACTATTCTTTTTAGACCTAACGTAGTGTCTTATGAAGAGGAAGACGATAAGTTCTTAGTAAGTGTAAAGGGCTACAGTAATTTTCTTAACTACTCACGGCTAAAGAGCGCGCTAGATGTTATACCATACGATGCCGCCATTATTGTTGATCTATCGCTAGTAGACTTTGTAGACCATAGCGTATTAGAGCATTTAGCGGAGTACGAAGAAAATCACATCAGACATGGCGGTAGCTTCGAGATTATTGGAATGGATACCCATTTCTCTTCTACCGACCACCCGCTTTCTGTTAGGTATAAAAGTGAAGGCAAAAAACGCAACCCAAAGAAACGAACGCTCACTTCTAGACAACTTAAAATGCAAGCCCTTGCATCAGAGCGTGAATGGGGATTTGATTTATCCGTTAAGCGCTACGTAAATAGGTTTGAAAAATTCCACCTTTTCAGATACAAACTGGTGGATAAGGTTTACAACAAACTCATTGGAACATTAGGCACTTACTCATTTACAATACAAGACGTTGACTTTCACGAGGGTGAGTTTCAAACACGTGCGGACAGGCACACAACTGCAGCAATTATTGGGTTAAGTAATCCAATTCCACTTTTTACAATTGAGAAAGAAAACTTGTTTGATAAAGTTGCTGCCTTGGCAGGGTATGATGACATAGACTTCAAGAACTTCAAAAAATTCTCCGACACCTTCCGACTAAAGGGAGAAAACGAACAAATGGTGCGTGACTTTTTCCAACCAAAACTG
>DMRV01000222.1 GCA_003456455.1 Flavobacteriales bacterium | reverse complement strand
GTTATTAATCTATATGAATGCGGTGTCCGATTGAGTCTTCAAAGAAATGGTGTAGTGTAAACATCTGTTCAGCACCAATTTTTTGCCCAAACTGTGCAACTAAATACAGCACGAGTGCAGCCATAGCCAATAGGGCAAACTCCATAGAATGTTGGCATCTTGGCCTAGCGAATACTGCGAGAAACCATACATGCCCAAAAAAGTACCTATAATGGCTAAAGCAACATATCCGTAGGTGAAGAATGCCCAAACGGTTGGATTGGGCCCGTAAAGAGCTCTAATAACCGTAAACGATTTATCTTCTTCGTCAGCCTCAAAAGATATACTCAATTGTGGCGACCAAAAATGCTGCTCATCTGGCCTAATGTTGAATACGATAAAGTCCTTCAGGATTTTTGCAGAGCAACCACAATCTAATTCTGCCATGTGTTTGCGCACCAATTCACCAACCTCATCAGGCTTTATTTTGTACTTGGCTTTAAACCTAGGGCGAATATGAATACTAGACATAGATTACCAATTCTAGCAGATATTTCTGAGAAAATAACTGACGAAAGTCAGACTAGAATAGGTCTTCCCTTGAAAAGCTCTTTTAATTCTGGTGGTCCAGAAAAGTGTTTGTCGGTAAAGTCATCTAAGAAACCGAGCGATTGATTAGAGAATAATTCTACCAAATCGTCTTGCGCAAAGCCGCTTATCATGTACGGAACCACTTCCGGAATAATCTTGCCGCCAATGCATCTCGCGCACAGCGTGTATTCGTAGAGTTCACTGCGCGAAACGCCTTTTACCGAGCACGTATCAATCCATTCATTTACATCAAAGAGAACTTCTTCTGCGGAATCAGCGTTTTCGTCTTCATCCACATCGGCAGCAGGTTTCCATTGCGGACGCGAAGCGAAATCGAGGTTCTGCGAGAAATATTGCATAATGGACATTTTGGTGTCCGCAGATAGCTCATTTTCCATCTGAGCTATGCACTTTGCACAGAGCGCATATTCAAAAACAACGCTTTTTAACTCCATTTCTGGATAATGCCGAATGGCGCGCTCAATGGCGTACGGTTGCGACTCTTCCATCAAATTACATGCGCAAACCAAGCAATTTGAGAACGGTTGGTTGGTTTCTGAGTTGAAAAATACCTCTGGTATGTCGGGGAGTTTATCGTAATCCATGCTAAAATATCTGCTTTGCAATATTAAGAGTAGCCCCGTTACTTTGCACTCCGTTTTAGAAAGAATGAATACACAGGAAGAAATTATTACCCGCGTTGAAGAACTATTGGAACTTCCAGTAGAAGAAACCATGCGCGAAGCCAACGAATTGAAGTCAGCATTTTATGCGTTAAACCATCAAAAGCTGGAGCAGCAGAAGTTGGAGCATCGCGAATTAGGTGCCCACATGGATGATTTCATCGCTATTGCAAATCCACTGGAAGAGACCTTTAAGGAGCTTTTTAGCAAGTACCGAGACAACAAGGCCAAGTTTATCCATCAGAAAGAAGTGGAGCAAAAGAAGAACCTTACAGAGAAGCAGGAAGTGCTTACTGGGTTGAAAGAGCTGATTGACAATGAAGAAAACATTGGCAAAAGTTTCGACCGTTTCAAGGATTTTCAGGATAGGTGGAAAAAGGTAGGAGCTGTTCCGAGTGATAAAGTAGCAGACCTGAATACAGCTTATAAGGCTGAAATTGACCGTTTCTATTACAACATTACCATAAATAAGGAGCTGAAGGAATATGACCTTGCCAAGAACCTCGAGATTAGAGAAGAGATTGTAAAGAAACTGGTAGGGTTAGAATCAGCTGAAAAAATCAAGGATATTGAGTTCATTTTGGCAGCAGCTAAAGAAGAATGGGATGAAGCTGGCCCTGTAAAGCCAGAGGTTTATCAAGGTCTTCGTGAGGGGTATTATGAAGCGGTTAAGGTGCTTCACAAGAAGATTCAGGATTTCTATTCTGAGCGTAAAGAATCCATGCAAACCAACTTGGATGCCAAGAAGGCTATGGTTGCTCGTGTGTTGGAATTAGCCGCTGAAGAGCATGATTCTATTGGACGATGGAATAAGGCCACCGATGAGATAAACAAGCTGCGCGAAGACTGGAAATCTATTGGAATGGTTGAACGTAAGTTCAATAACCAAGTTTGGAGCGAGTTTAAAGACGCATTAGATGAATTTTTTGGAAAGAAGAAGGCCTTTTTTGGAGAAGCACGTGAAGGTTTCAAGGAGAATAAAGAGAAGAAGGAGAAAGTGATTGTGCGTGCCGAAAGGTTGAAAGACAGCACGGAGTGGAGAGATACAACTGAAAAACTAAAACGTTTACAAAACGATTGGAAAGCCATTGGTTCGGCCGGACAGCGAGATGAGAACAAGCTTTGGAACAAATTCCGAGGTATTTGCGATGAGTTCTTTAAACGCAAGAAAGAATGGTTTGATGGAATGGACGACCGCCAAGCGGCAAACCTAAAAGCCAAAGAAGATTTGCTTGCCAAAATGGCTAAAACCAAATTAGGTGAGAAAGACGAAGGCTTGGAAGTGATAAAAGGTCTTGCTGCCGAATGGGCTGCAATAGATCACGTTCCTAAGAAGGATGTTGGTAGAATTGCTTCAGACTACGACAAAGCAGTTGATAAGTTGTACGCACAACTAAAAATGGATAAAGGTCAAGTGTCTAAGGTTCGTTTTAAGAACAAAGTAGAGCGAATGACAACTGGCAATAACGGTGCAGATCAGCTTTATAAAGAGCAACAATATGTTCAGAAAATGCTTCAAGAAAAGAAGGATGAACTGATGAAGTATGAGAACAACATGGCGTTCTTTGCCAATGCAAAGCCGGACAACCCATTATTGTTAAGTGCTCAGAAAAGTATTGAAGGACTTAAAGCAGAAGTTGATGCGTTTCAAGAGAAGCTAAAAATCTTGACAGTTTCTCAGCGGAAGTTGGCTTAGCTAGCTTCCCATCTCGTTTCGCGCCAGTTTCGTTGCTGATGTGGTTTTAAGAAGGTCCAAGCAACTATGCGGCTACTCTTGTTTCC
>DMRV01000083.1 GCA_003456455.1 Flavobacteriales bacterium | reverse complement strand
ATATTCTTCTTTGCTGACTTTCACATCATTGATGTAGAATTCTTCTCTAACGCGTGATTCCAATTGTACAATTCCTGCTTTTGGAACCCAATCGAAGTTACCACTGCGGTCGACACGTCCGTTAAATACCTCCATACTCTCGGCCACTTCATCTCCGTGCGGAAACTCTAAATCGAGGTGTTTTCCATTAGCAACCTGAGCTGGATTTCCATTGGTAGATGCATCAATATGAATAGTTCCGCCAGAACGAAGCATTTTACCGCCAGAAGCCGTGTGTAGATTAGCTTGAACGAGCTGGCCGCTACCATAAACCTCTTTCAATTCAACCGTCATTTCGGCTGGAGTTGAGCCATTTTTCATCTGCAACGTGAAGGCTGGAATATTAATAACCGTTCCTTGCTCGCCCACTAGACGATTATCCTCTCTTGGATTGATTTTGAATTCTTGGATAGGCAAGGGCAGAAACTCATCGATACTGACGAAAGCAGGTTCCATCCAAGCGGGAGCTTTGGTAAGAAGAACTTCCAACTCGAATGGTCTTGAAAAGGCGGTTTCAGCTTTTAGATAAAGGTTCGGATTGTTCATATCCGACACGACAAACTCATCTCCCTCGGAAGTAATTTGCTTGAGCAATTTGATAATACCGTGAGCTCTGGCTGCTGTAATTCGATTTCTATCCATCGTGTTATGATGGCTAGAAATCGGCCCCGTAATCCCGAATCGTATTTGTGTTCCTGCGGGAAGTTTGGCGTAAACAGATTCTACAACTCGTGCTGGGCTATTCTTTAATTCCGAGCTATTGGCCGGAAAAAAGACGTTGTGTCTCGGGATGGTTTGACCGAAAGAATTGGAGATGAGCGCAATGCTCAAAAGGCAGGTGAGAAAGGTTTTCATAGTGCGTGGTTTTAGACATTCGAGTCTATAACGGAACCACGCCTCCCTAAATTTTGGGCTGAGACTTATTTACAAGAAATTGAAACAACCCAAAGCCGACTTGAGCTGCTTTTAGTGCGCTTTTTCTAACGGAACTCCAGCCGCGTTATCTGAAAATTTGCCGTTATCGTATGCTAATTCGCCATTTACAAACGTCTGGGTAATCTGCGAACGGAAGCTTGTGCCTTCCATTGGAGACCATCCGCATTTGTAGAGAACATTATCCTTTGTAACCGTCCAGGGTTTGTTGGTATCAACAATGGTGAGGTCAGCAAAATAGCCTTCCCGTATATAACCGCGTTTTTCAATTTGGTAGAATCGCGCTGGATTGTGACACATTTTTTCCACCAGTTTTTCTAATGGAATTTTACCGTTGAGGTGAAACTCTAGCATTGCAGGTAAAGCGTGTTGCACCATTGGTGCGCCTGACATTGCTTTAAAGTAGGTTTGATTCTTTTCTTCCCAAGCGTGTGGTGCGTGGTCTGTGGTGATAAAATCGATTCTGTCATCTAAAAGTGCAGTCAATAAACCATCGTTATCCTTTTTAGATTTAATAGCTGGATTCCACTTTATGCGCGTTCCGAGTCGTTCGTAATCCGTATCGTTAAACCACATATGCTGCACACACACCTCTGTGGTAATGCGCTTTTCTTCCAATGGAATATCGTTTCGAAAAAGAGCCGTTTCCTTAGCCGTGGTTAAGTGAAGAATATGCAACCTAGCGTTGTGCTTTTTCGCTAATTCGATGGCTCTTTTGGTAGCATCGTAACAAGCATCTTCACTTCGAATTACAGGGTGGAATTTAACGGGAACATCTTCACCGTACTTTTCTCTGAACTTTTCTTCGTTGGCATCAACAACAGATTCTAATTCTGAATGAATGGCTACAATACTTTTGCAATTGGCAAACAATTTCTCAAGCATTTCTGGCTGATCGGCCAAAATATTTCCCTTGTCAGAGAAGTAAAGACCATCATCGGTAACTGCTAGATGTCTGGAAGTGTCCATTGCAATTACATCATCAATGTTTGACCCATTTACGCCAAGCAGGAAACAGTAATTGGCCCAAGAACGACCTTTTGCGTTTTCATATTTAGCATCCAAAACTTCTTGACTAAGCACATTTGGCCGCGTGTTTGGCATATCAATATATGATGTAATACCACCAGCAATGGCCGCTTTACTTTCTGAAGAAACATCGGCTTTGTGGGTCAATCCAGGATCGCGGAAATGAACTTGTCCGTCAATAACTCCTGGAAGAAGAAATTTGCCACTTCCGTCTATAATCGTTCGGTCAGTAGCATTCAAGTTTTCACCGATTTTCGCAATTAAACCATTCTCAACTAGTACATCAGCAATTTGTATTTGGCCCTCGTTAACAATTTGAATGTTTTGAATGAGATAGGATTGAGACATGATTTTTCTTGATTGTGATGAGCTGGAATTAGAGTGCCGAAGATAATCGGTAGGATTACTTCTACCGATAAAACCAAAAGTGACTTTTCAGAAAATAATCAAGAATTAATTCTCGCTCCAGCGATACGAATTCAGGTCGAAACCGGCCAAGTCTAAAACACGATCAACCACGGTTTTCGCCAAATCCTCAAAGTCTTTCGGATTACTGTAAAACGATGGGCTTGCTGGTGCGATAATCCCTCCAGCCTCTGTTACCGTCTTCATATTATTAAGATGGATAAGACTAAGCGGGGTGTCTCTCGGAACAAGAATAAGTTTTCGTCTTTCTTTCAGGACTACATCAGCGGCACGCGTCATCAAATCATTAGAAACACCGGAAGCGATTCGGGCCATTGTTCCCATGCTGCATGGACAGACAATCATGGTTTCGTACTTGGCAGAACCCGATGCAAATGGAGCCATAAAATCGTGTGAATTGTAGATGGTGAAAGGCAGTTTTTCGAAATCAGAATTGCCAAGCTCTAGTTTCCAAACTTCGCGCGCATTGGTACTAAAAACCACACCAACCTCCGCAACTTGTTCGTGGAGTTCAATAAGTCTATCGAAAAGCACCTTAGCATAAACAGAACCGCTTGCGCCTGTCACCCCAACTACAACTTTCTTCTTGCTCATTCTATCTTAACCTCTATCCGGTTTTTCTTCTTTGTAGCCTCGATTTTGTCTTTATCTAACGTGGTCTTAAACCAATATCTAACAGAGAAAGCGAAGACATGGTTCATCCACCACTGTTCAGTTTTTACAGGCATAATAGAATTAGAGTAACGCATGTTTACTTCAATTCTATTTTTCCAGAAGTAATAACTAAGGCCAGCTGCTCCACTCCATTCAAATTTTCTGTGCGGGATTTGTCCGAGAATTTCACCATTGTTGTTTCGTTCAATAGTACTTATCAGATATCCAACCTGAGTCCCAACTTCAATACTCATATTCTTAATTCCATACCATCTGTACAGAACAGGAATCTCAAGAATATTCTGATTGTTTACGTAAAGCATACCGTTGTTCTTCACGGTTGGTGTTTGTCGGCTGCCTTTTTGGATGAACGAAATCTCGAATTGGAGTGCAGAGCGCGGTGTAAACCTATAATCCGTAAATGCACCTCCCCAGCCACCTACCTTGTTGAAGCCACCGATACCATCTCCGGAAACCTGCGTAGTACTGATTCCTCCATAAACCCCTCCTCCAAAACCTTGTCCGAAGGAAGTAATGGGTGTAAAAAGAAGTAGAACTATGAATATCCGCATGTGCGGAACAAAATTACTCTTCTATCACGGGTTTGTATTCCGCCTGAATTACTTCTTTGGTGTCATCTCTGAAAATGAACGCCACCACATTACAATTGTGATCTACATACTCGGAATCAATAGCCAAAGATTTAGAGACCGTTTCGGTAAAACCAGCGGACATAGAACCACCGCTGTTTATTGCGTCTCCCCATGCAGGAGTGAAGCCATCTCTTAGCGCATGCATGTGCACGTAATCTGAAAGCTTTGGAGGATCCATTCGATTGTCTGACTGCCAATCCACAATACTATCTTCAGAGAGCAAAACAACCAATCTATATGGCGCAGCATTCATGTCAATCAGTGCACTTACTTTAAGCAACGCTGTCGCTTCTCGAGTGCCTTCATTATACGTCACATCCAAATCTAGAAGCGCTTCTGGCGGTTGAGCCAGTACATTTGCTACGTGTCCTTCCCACGAATTATAGAGTTGCGGAAAAAGGCCGTCATACTCATTGCGATTAATAAGACCATTTGGGAGGAAAAGACTGTTGCCGAACTCGATATCGTAAGCGTTGCCAATCGATGTACGAAAATCGGTAGAGAAGCTGCCATCAGCATTGTTCTCTGGAGCAGCAAAAGTTTCGCTAACATGCACAGCAAGCGGAACTACTCTAGCGCCATAAGTACATTCTATTCGCTTCAGCTCTTCTGCCGCCTGCGGACAGTTGGAACAACGAAAACCGGTATAATCTTCGAGCAACACGGTACGAACACTATCGTATCTACAATGGCAATCATCAATAACGGCCAGTACGTTGTAATTGGAGGCGGTTGAGTCTGTACAACCTTTTAGTATCGAGGGGTCGAACTCGCAGTTACCATCATCCAACGTGGCATCTGGATCGTAGTTTAAGGCAATGGGATTGGTGCAACCGTAGTTGGGAGGCGCAACGTTATCGCAGGAGGCAAATATCAGAATCAACCCTAAGAGAATGAGAAAA
>DMRV01000084.1:2021-5168 GCA_003456455.1 Flavobacteriales bacterium | reverse complement strand
AAATTACCTTCCAACGAACCACCTGACACCTGCATAAATTTCTCGACCGTGAATAGGTCCGTATGCATAACTGGTATCGAAATTTGGGCTAAAACCAACCGCATGATTTGGGTCGTTTGTTCCGCTTAAAGGTGAAATAGGTTGACGATAACCCATGATATTCTCCAATCCGACATACACCTTTAGGTTAACCTTAGCAATGTTCTTGGTGATTTGAAGATTATCTAGATAAAATGGTTTGGAACGGGTTGGTCGAGGCGTAGAAAGTGCATTTCCGTTCTCATCTAAATCATAGATTTCTGGTAATCCCATTGGTCCAGTGATATTAGCCGAATAGGCAAAATCGACCTTCCATTTTCTAAGTGTGTAAACGAACGAAAACGTTCCAGTCCAATCCGAAGCAAACAGAATTGGTGTGCTTTTAATCACGCCCAATTCGTCTGGCTCGGTTTCAGTAGCTCGCTGGAAGGTAAAGCCGACCTTACTTCTTAACGGGAATTTGAATTCATGGTTGATGCTTGCGCTTACGCCCCACGTACTCGCAAAGCCACCCGTATTCTCGTAAATAATCTGTCCTTCGGTTTCGTAATCAGGAATAATCTTGTTGGTGAAATGCGTGTAAAACCCATCAACATCTATTGAACCTTGAGAATTCCCTAGTGTAAAAATGTGGTTAAAATTGACCGAACCATTGAAAGAACGTTCTGGCTTTAACTCATCTTCAATTACAACTTCTCGTTGACCTGAAACGAAAGCATGATCTTCCGTAAACAGATTCACCACCTTAAAGCCTGTTCCAAAGTTTCCTCGAATCGTTGTCCATTTTCCAGGCTTATACTTGAAGCTTAACCGTGGAGAAAAAATTGGCCCATGAGCCTGATAATGATCGAGACGAACGCCACCTAACACGTTCAGTTTCTCCTTAATTGCCTCCCAATCATCCTGAATGAATAATCCTGGTATAACCTGGCCTTTTGTAAAACTAGACATGGTATCTGTAGTGGCAACCGTATTGTCATCGTACCACTCATAACGTCCTGTTAGCCCAACCAAAAGGTCGTTTCTCCCAAACTTTCTATTCCAAATAAAATTGGCAAAACCAATGTACTGCTGTGCCAGATAAAAATCACTTCCGTACACCGAATTCTGATTGTGATAACTGAACGAATAATTAACCCAAAATTTCTCCGTAGTTGGTAAATCGTATGTTCCAAAAACCTCTGCTCGATGTGTGTAAATGCTTTCGCCATAAATGCTGTCGTTGCCACGAATACTGCGATATGCTCGATTTTCTAAGTAATCCTCTACGCCATTTCGCCTGTCCTCATAATAGTATTTGGCCATCAGCGAAAATCGTCTGTTTTCCTTCCTTTCTAACTCCCATTTAGAAAACACAGAAACGCGATCCATCGAAACGAAATCACCAAAACCATCCTCATTGTCATCATTATAAATATTGATGTAAGCCACGCTTGCTCCATTCGAAACATGCAGTTTCTTGCCAATTTGATTGCTAATAGCAATGTCTCCGAAAACTTCTCCATGCGTGGTTCCCATCAAGTTAACATCCACCAATGGTTGATCTTTGGGGTGTTTGGTAATAATGTTGATAACACCTGCCACAGCTTCCGAACCATACAGCGTAGAGTTCGGTCCCTTTATAACTTCAATACGGTCAATCATAGAAGCCGGAATGCTGTTCAAACCATAAACTGAAGCGAGGTTCCCATACAAAGGGCTTCCATCAACCAGAATAGCTGTATACGGTCCAGGTAAACCATTTATGCTAATACTATTGGTGAAGCAAACGCCACAGCCAACTACTTCCTCTACTCCATTTACAAGGTTTATTGCTTCCACCAAATTGGTTGGCGTAGTCGTCTGTTCCAGAAATTTGCTGGTAACTACATCAATTTTAATGGGTGAAGCCGAAACGAATGTTTCCTTCATTGTTCCCGTTATCACTACCTCATCCAAACCGAGAACAGACGGAGCCATTTGCAATTTTTCGAGTTGAAGTTTTGCAGATTTCAGTTCAAACTTCTTGGTAAATGGCACAAATCCGATTGATGAAATCTGCAACTGATAATTTCCGAAAGGCACATTCTGTAGTTCAAACACACCATTCTCGTTTGCCGAGGTTCCGAAGGTTGTTCCTTTTAAAACCACGTTGGCAAAAGGAATCGAATTTTCACCATCGTTCACAGTTCCTATAACCGTTCCTTCTTGTCCGAGGACATTGAACGCAAATATTGTAAGGAATAAAAGGATAGTATTTCTCAAAAACACGGGGCAAAGCTAAATTTATTTTTAGACCTATCTAAATTTTGATTTTGGCTCACTTAATAAGTGTAAGTTTGCAGTTCAATGTCTCAATCATTTACAGAGGAAAACTACCTCAAACACATTTACAAACTATCCAAGAAATCGGATAAAGGCGTAAGCACCAACGCTCTTGCAGAAAGGCTTGAAACTAAAGCTTCTTCTGTAACGGACATGATTAAAAAGCTAGCGGCTAAAAAGCTTGTTGACTACAAAAAGTATCAAGGTGTAACGCTTACCAAAAAAGGACAGAAAATTGCCGTTGACATCATCAGAAAGCACCGATTATGGGAAGTCTTTCTACTTGAGCATCTTGGCTTTGGTGGTGAAGAAGTACATGATGTGGCTGAAGAACTAGAGCACATTAACTCTGCAGAATTAGTGGAACGACTGGACAAGTTTCTCGGCTACCCAAAGTACGATCCGCATGGCGGACCAATTCCAGATAGTGAAGGCATTTTTCCTGAGCCGAAGCGTGTTAAACTAGATGAACTTGAAGTCGGTAGAAAAACCAAAGTGATGGGAATTACTGAACATTCTGATGCTTTTCTATTACACCTTAAAAAACTCGGAATGGAACTAGGAACAGATTTTCACCTGAAAGAAAGGTTTGACTTCGACCGTTCAGTTGAAATTGAACTCAACAACAAAACCATTCAATTGAGCCATGATGTGGCCAAAAACATATTTGTAGCACATTAACATGGAATATTTTGAAATTGCGAAATTTTGGTTCTTAGACCAAAATCCAATGTTGCAGGCATTGCTAGCAACCACTTTCACATGGTTTCTGACCGCAGCTGGTGCATCACTCGTGTTCTTTTT
>DMRV01000084.1:0-1900 GCA_003456455.1 Flavobacteriales bacterium | reverse complement strand
TGGTTTCCTGCTGCAGTTGGTTTCCTCGGTGGTGCACTTTTCCTATTCGCGTTAGATAAAGTGATGCCGCATTTGCACATCAATTTTCCTGAAACAGAAAAGGAAGGTGTAGAGACTAAAATGAGTCGAACAATGCTGCTTGTTTTAGCCATTACTCTTCATAATATACCTGAAGGATTAGCTGTAGGTGTGGCCTTTGGTGCTGTTGCAAGCGGAATGGATGGTGCTACGATTGGTGCAGCAATGGCACTTGCAATAGGAATTGGCATTCAGAATTTCCCTGAAGGATTGGCGGTTTCCATGCCGCTGAGAAGGCAAGGCGTAAGCCGTTTTAAAAGCTTTTGGTACGGACAGCTTTCTGCCGTTGTGGAGCCAATTGCGGGTGTAATTGGTGCCGCGGCTGTCATCTACGCCTTCCCTATTCTACCCTACGCGTTGGCGTTTGCAGCTGGCGCGATGATTTATGTGGTAATTGAGGAAGTAATACCTGAAACGCAGTTGGACAAATATGCCGACACGTCAACCCTTGGGTTTATTGGTGGTTTTATTGTGATGATGGTGTTGGATGTAGCGTTGGGGTAAAATCGCAAACTTCATGTTGCAAGCGAGCGTATTTCTACACGCCCTGCACAGTTGAAATAAGTTCTTTCACATTAATACCATGTGCGCACTTAAAATGTCCTTTCGGACAAACAGATTTTCCGTGCATTCCGCATGGTCTGCAATCTAATTGTTCCTCGGTTTGAATAATGGTTGAATTCTCGGATAATGGTGTAAATCCGAACTCAGGAACGGTAGAACAGAACACTTCGGTAATGGGCGCATTCACGGCTGATGCGAGATGCACAGGAGCTGAATCGTTGGCGTAGTTCATCTTGGCGTCTTTCATAAGCGCAGCGGTTTGCAGCAGCTTCAATTTACCAGTAAGACTGATTACTTCCCTTTTTGAATGTGCGATAATCTGATCTGCAATAGCCGAATCGCCTTTAGCGCCAATCAGATAAACCGTAATCTTATTTGGAATCTGATTAATCAACTCAATCCATTTCTCAACTGGAAACTGTTTGGTAAACCACACAGAGGCTGGGGCAATGGTAACGTATGGCTGATTTTTGTACTCGGAAACAGCTTCTGTATCTTTTGCAGCAGGGTAAAGTTTGGGATTGGTTCTGGCTGAATTCTCAGCAACCAAATCAATCACACGATCTACCTCATGCACTTGTTCAAAGCCTTTTCCAAAGCGATGTGCTACTGCTTTAGAGAAAAGAAATGAAAGCGGATTGCTCTTGTAGCCGATGGTCTTATTGGCTCCCGAAAAAGCGGTCAGAAATCCGCTTGCGGTATAACGCTGAATGTTGAAAACGGCATCATACTTTCTATTCCGAACCTCGCGAAGCATTTGCCATAACTCAGCATATTTAGCATCCTGCTTGTTCCAAACAAGTACTTCATTTATGTACGGATGCTCCGTAAAGAACGACTGATTTCCGTTGCGTACCAAGTAATCAATTTTGGCATTCGGGTAATCTTGATGAAGCCGTTCGAGAAGCGCTGTTCCCAAAATGGCATCACCGATAAAGGCGGTTTGGATAACCAGCACTTTATCCATTACACAGCTACGTTGTATTCGCGAAGTGAATCGTTGAGAGACGTTTTTCGGTCTGTGCTTTCCTTGCGTTGCCCAATAATCAAAGCGCAAGGCACGTTATACGTTCCGGCTGGGAATTCCTTGGGATATGTTCCTGGAATTACTACCGAACGAGGCGGCACATAGCCTTTCATCTCCTTTGGTTCTGAACCTGTTACATCAATAATACGCGTGCTCATGGTAAGCACTACATTGGCACCAAGTACAGCCTCCTTTCCTATTCGTACGCCTTCTACAACAATACATCTCGAA
>DMRV01000281.1:16863-17136 GCA_003456455.1 Flavobacteriales bacterium | reverse complement strand
TGGAACGAAGCAGGTTTTGTTCCGGGTTTTCGGTTACTTGGCTGCAGCTTCGGTATTCGCAGTTTTGGTTGTTGTGGCCTTTACCACCTTTTTTGACAGTCCAAAGGAAAAGCAGTTAAAGCGTGAAATTGCTGCTATTGAACTTCAATATTCGGTATTGGGTAGACGAATGGCTCGAGTGGACCAAGTGCTTGCTGAATTGCAAGAAAAGGACGATGACATCTATCGGGTGATTTTTGAAGCAGAGCCGATTCCAAGCTCTGTACGTGCTGC
>DMRV01000281.1:0-16811 GCA_003456455.1 Flavobacteriales bacterium | reverse complement strand
GTTGTAAACACAACCAAGCGACTTGATGAGTTAACGAAGCAATTGGTTGTTCAATCAAGAAGTTTTGATGAGGTAATTGCTCTGGCGAAAAATAAGGAAGCCTTATTGGCAAGCATTCCTGCCATTCAGCCTGTTTCTAACGAAAAGCTGACAAGAGTTGCCTCAGGTTTCAATTATCGAATTCATCCTATCTACAAGGTCAGGCATTTTCATACTGGAATCGATTTTTCTGCTCCGCGAGGAACCGAAATTTACGCTACAGGTGATGGTGTAATTGAATCAGTAACCATGAAGAAGGGTGGCTACGGTTATCACGTGGTTATTAATCATGGTTACGATTACAAAACGCTCTATGCACACATGAGTCGATTTAAGGTAAAAGTGGGAGAGAGGGTTAAGCGTGGTGATGTAATTGGTTACGTAGGAAGTACTGGAACGAGTACGGCTCCACACCTGCATTATGAGGTGATTAAGAATGGTGAAAAAATCAACCCAATGAACTTCTTCTTCAATGATTTGACTCCGGAGGAGTACGAAAAAGTGTTAGAACTTTCATCACAATCCAACCAATCGTTTGATTAATGGGCTACAAAGAAAAACCCATCACAAAGCTTTACTATTCGATTGGCGAGGTAGCCAAAATGTTTGGTGTAAATAATTCGCTTATCCGTTTTTGGGAAAAAGAATTTGATATTCTCAAACCGAAGAAAAATGCCAAAGGCAACCGTCTTTTTACTCAGAAAGATGTCGATAATCTCAAAGTAATTTACCACTTGGTAAAGGAGCGTGGTTTTACGCTTGAAGGCGCTAAGAAGAAGCTTCGAGAGAATAAAGGAGACACTATTCAGAACGAAGAAATTGTGGAACGTTTAAAGGATATTCGCAGTTTTCTAGTTGACTTGCGAGATAATCTTTAATCATCCCTGCTGCGGCATCGTGGCCTTTTCTCTTACTACTTCACCAAAATCTCTTCCTGAAGACTTAGCTTCTGCCCAAGAAACAAAGTCGAAATACTCGAAAGCGCTGCTTTCAAGTTGATCACCTTTTAGTGCTCGCATTTTATCTAAGAAAACTTCATATTGTTCATTCTCTGATATTTTATCTGGCGACTTGAGCAACTTAGTAATAAGTTCTAAAAATGAAGTCTCGAACTTGAAATAGCGATTTCGCGTGCTCAAATATCGCTGAGTTGATCGCAAAGCATAGGGTAGGAGGTTCTTATTATTTAGCTCAATATGAATAAGAAGGTTCAGTAATTGTCCAAAGCAATAGATGTCCAGACTTTTCGAAATGTCGATATCGTTGAGCAGACGATTGGTCCATTTTAGCGCATCGTTGTACTTCTTGGCACCAAAATAAATGATTGCAATGTTAAAGTAGAAAAAGGCTTTCCGAACACTATTCAATTGGTTTTCATAAAGCATAAGACCATTCTCAATCTGAGGAATGATTTCTAGACCTTTTTCAAATTCTCCCGTAAGGAAATAGATTGTCAACTCGATGCTGTTGGCGCTTGAGAAAAGCTTGATTTCCAAGTCTTCATTGTTTTTAATCTCCATCGTTTCCGGTAATTCACGCAGCTTCTTTAAGTAGAAGAAAACGGCTTTGAAATCCTTTACTTGACTTGATACATAAACGATATTGGTAAGAATGGAGAAGTAAATGTTCGGCTCTTCCTGAAACTTATCCAGGTTGGCTTCAATGTGGTCTACGTTTGCCTTCAAATACTTGAACGAGTTGGCGTAATCTCCCACTCCAAAATAGTATGCACTGTATATATGGTTGTATAAATACTCCGACTGATAGAATATATGTTCCGCTTCTCGATTAAGCAGCGTATCATCAATAATTGATTTCAATTTGGTCAAACCTTCTTCGGTTCTGGCCTTTCCTTTTTTGTTGAGGATATGGAACAAGCGGCTTTTAATTCCCCAGAAATCATTGTAAACCTCAATCAATTTGGTGATGCGTGTATTCTCGTGCATCATCGCTTCTAGTTCCTCGTCTCCAATGTTTTCGTAGTTGTCCTTTTCTACAAGCAACTTTTCCCACATGAAAATTTCTAGTAGAGATGTATGCTTATCATATTTATATGCGAGCTTTTTTGCGCCATCCAAAAGCTTCTGGCTTTGACCATACAGCCCCTTCTTATAGAGGATTTCCGCGCAATGCAATGTGCGTTTCAATTGCGCGTCAATTGAGCTGTTAGAGTGGTAAGCATCCAGGGCTCTTAGAATCACATCATAAAGCCTTGTTTTTGCAATGGGAAGTGACTTTATGAGCGATGGATTCTTCAGGTTTTTCTTGAGTAGATTTTCATCATATCCCGATTGTTTATCCACGGCATCGAACAAAATCTGGTGATTGTTCTTGTCACCGGCTTGTTTAGACGTATAAACTTTAAAGTACCGTTTCTCGGCCTTGCTCAGCGACTTGATTAGCTGGAATATCTTATCTGATGAGGTCTTAGACATGTAATTTAAATTAACGCTTTTGTATCCAATAAATCGCTTAGAGAGGTAATATATTATCGAAACCGTTAACTATTCCGTTACAGTCTTCGCCCAAATCCGCGCAGTAGTTTAAACTGAACACGGTGGTTAAGGCTGTTTTCATTTTAGGGTTCATTTGGTTACTTTTAAGATAATGCAACAAAACCCTTGGTTAGACATGTAATTAAACAAATGTCGAGAGCTGGTTTAGATGTTTGATGTGTAATTATTGGACGATTTGTTGAAATGTCTTAGAAGCGTAATTGTTAATAGACGTTAAATGTGAATCAATCATTTGAAAATCAATAAGATAGAATAATGAAAAACGGGATTACAATCGTTTTGAGGTGTATAGAATGGTCGCTTACGTGGTTTGACCATCTGCAACACCCTACCTAACTTTAGTCCAGCGATTGAGAGAAAACAGAAGTCGAACCTTTAAATGACAACATGATGAAAAACATTTACAAAGATTACAAGAGCCACAAAGCAGTAAAAGGTCTGCTGCGTATTTCCACCATTATAATCATGGTAATTGTGTGGATACTTATAGATAAGGGAAACATCTACGGTCAGAGTCTGGCTGATAGAGCTCAGATTTCTAAAGAAGCTTTGGAGCAGACAGAAGCTCTTCAATCACCTTTATTCAAAGGTGGAGATGATGATCGTGATGGAGATATTCCAACCGAGGGTGATGAAGATAATACGTTTACCGTGAAGCCTAATCCGGTAGAAGGTGACCTCGTATTTGATTTTGAGTTTACGGTAAAGACCACAATCCCAGTTGAGATTTATAATCCACTCGGGAAGCTGGTTGATCAAAGCACTTTTGTTCCTGGTGTTAGTTCTCAGAAACTAGATTTTCGAAGATTGCCGGTAGGAATGTATATCGTTCGGCTTGATCTTGGCGACAAGACTGAAGTGAGACGAATTATTAAGAAGTAAAAAAGTATTAGCGTACACCTCGTTCTTTGACATACTGATAAGAAGAAAAAGACTGTAACCCCGTTTCTTCGTTTTAGAAATGCTTACCAGTAAGCAGATAATTGCCAACGTAGTCGGCAACACCTTCCTCCAGCGTGTGGAATGGTTTTGTAAAACCGATTGACCTCAATTTGGTCATATTGGCCTCTGTAAAATACTGGTACTTATCTCGAATATCTGCTGGAGTATCTACAAAACTGATATTCTCTGTTTTGCCCATAGCCTTAAATGTGGCTTTGGTTAAGTCGAGGAAAGTTCTGGCTTGTCCAGTCCCTAGATTGTAGATGCCCGAATGTTTTCGAGTTTCCATAAGGAAAATGCAAGTTTCGATAATGTCTTTCACGTAAATGAAATCTCTGAGTTGCTCGCCATCTTGGTAGTTCGGGTTGTGCGAACGAAAGAGTTTCATCTCTCCAGTTTTAGTAATCTGGTTGAACGCGTGAAGGATTACGGACGCCATTCTTCCTTTATGATATTCGTTTGGGCCATATACGTTGAAGAATTTCAACCCCGACCAAAAATATGGTTTGGTAGCCTGGTCGATGGCCCATAGATCGAATTCGTTTTTCGACTCTCCGTAAGGGTTTAAGGGTTTGAGGTTTTGTATCACGGAATGATTGTCCTCAAATCCAAGTTCTCCCAAACCGTAAGTCGCAGCCGATGAAGCATAGACTAAAGGAAGACCGAATTCGGCACACAGGTTCCAGACTCGTTTCGAGTAATCGACATTGAGTTCTTGAAAAATTTGATGGTTGAATTCGGTGGTGTCTGTTCTTGCACCCAAATGAAAGATGAACTGAATGAAACGATGATTGTCTTCAATCCATTTGAAAAAGTCTTTACGGTCAACTTTGGCCGTTAGTTCCTTTCCATCTAAGTTTTTGTTTTTGATGGGATTGCTGAAATCGTCCACGGCTACTAAATCAGCGTAGCCGGCATTTTTTAATCCTGCCAAAAGACAACTTCCGATAAAACCTGCAGCTCCAGTAACTACAATCATTAGTTGAAAATCTGAAGTATATTTCCGTTGAAAGACGTATTGTATTGTTGTAGCCCAATGGCTGCTGGGCCTTCGGTTGGCGCGCCATCTACAATCAGAAATTTGGATGAGCAACAGGTGTTGTCTACCGCAAAAATATCTGTGTTATCCATAGATACTCTGCAGTCGTCTTCAACCAAAAACGTGCAATGGCGATCATAAGCACGAAACTCGTCAGGCGAAAAACGGTAAACGATAATGCCTCTAGATCCACCACCTATGTATACCCAGCCACCGATGGCAAGGAGGTCTGCAAACTCAGGGTTTGAAACCGTAAGTTGATAGTTTACTGGAACGAATGGAATGCCGCTGCCACTTCTGCGTTCGCAAGATGCGAACACGGTCACTAGCAAGGCAGCTAGTAAAAAAATGAAGCTTCGGTTTAATTGCATGGAGCAAAAGTAGCGCTTACAAACAGATGGGATTATGAATTATTGCTTCGTACGTTGCCTAATTTGCTTTCAGGAGTTATTTTGCGGGCTTTCCTTCAAATTTCAAATTTGTGATAGACTGTGTCCGCACAGTTACATTGAATTTCATCTGTAAACACCATTTTTGGACAATCGATTTTATGAAACGATTCTTACTCCTCTTTTTCTTATCAGTATTAACAACGGCAAGTTTTGCCCAAAGCTCTGCAACCAAAGCACAAAAAGCCGCGGATAAGAAGCAGGAAGCCCTAAAGAAAGAGTCTGTTGCTGCACAGGAAAAAGGTAAAAAACGACACCTGAAAAATCAGGATAAGGAGACACGGAAGCGTATGAAAAAGACGCAGAAGAAGTCGAAGAGGAAACAAAAAGGTAAAAAGTGGACATCTAAAAAAAGAAGAGAATAAAATGGAAGATTTCGGAAACATAGTTTACGTGTTGGGAGCCATAGCATGGTTTGCTTGGAATACCTACAAGAAGTCTCAGGGCGGAAAGAAAAAGCCAGCTACTGCTTCTAGTACTAAGCCAACAAGTCGACCTGTTGATACTATCGAAGAGTCGAAATCACTGGAGGATATGATTCTGGAGCAATTTGGACAGAAGAAAGAGGAACCAGTTCAGTACCAACCTAGAAAGCACGAAAATGCGGACAAGTTTTTAGATACAGATTTGACGCATTCTCATTTGTCTGAGGATTACACAATGTCAGTAACCGAAATGAAAAGCCATCGGGTCACTCGTCAAGTTCCTAAGTTGAAGGTTGAAGAGGAGGTAGAAGAAAGCGTATTTGATTCGCTAATGCCAAACGGCTTCAATTTGAGACAGGCTGTGGTCCTCAATGCAATACTCGAAAGACCCTATAAATGAACTTAAATTAACACCTGTTAACAATTGTTTAATAAATTTTGACTCACGGATTGATGTTTGCTACTTTAGCCGCTCTTTTTTGAGAGCATAATTGAAAAGTATTTTGGTATGATAAAAAGACTTCTACTTCTTAGTATAATCATTGTGAGTGCGGCAGGCATTTCACGAGCCCAAATTGGTACTGGTGGTGTCTACGGAACTATTGTAGATGATAAAGGTGAGCCTATTCCGTTTGCCAACGTAGCCATACTACAGTCTGGTCAGTTGGTAACTGGTAGCACTACCGATTTTGATGGTCAGTACAAGATTAAGTCTCTCAAACCGGGTGGCGATTACACCATTAAGGCTTCAGTTGTTGGTTTTACGGCTCAGGAAAGAACTGGTGTTGTTATCAAAGCAGGTCAGAATTCAGAGGTGAAATTTGAAATGTCTGCCGGAGTTAAGCTAGACGAGGTGCAGGTAGTAGCTTATGTGGTTCCATTGATTGAAAAAGATGGAGGGTCTAACACTACGATTACAGGTGCAGATATTGAGAAAATGCCAAGTAGGGGAGCTGCCGCGGCAGTAACTACAGTTGCAGGTGTTCAGGATAATGATGGTGCTATTGGTAGTGTAAAAGGAACAAGAAGCGGTTCTACCGATACTTATATTGATGGTGTTAAAGTTAGAGGAGGGTCAAGCCTGCCTCAAGCGGCAATTGCTCAGGTTACTGTACAAACCGGTGGGATTCCTGCACAGTTTGGTGATATTACTGGTGGTGTTATTTCGATTACAACGAAAGGCGCTTCTCGCAAGACTTATGGTGGAATTGAGCTTGTAAGTTCAGGTGGTATCAAATACAACGATAATAACGACTACCTTTTTGACCCGCAGGGATATCATTTGCTTGCAGGAAATGTTTCTGGACCATTGCTTAGCATCAAGGATAAGTCTGACCCAACAGGAAAGACCAAAAAGCCAATTTTAGGTTACTTTCTTGCAGGGGAGGTTAATTACGTACAGGATCCTCGTCCTTCAGCTATCGGTGCATATTACGTAAAGCAAGATGTGCTTGATGATTTAAGACAGAATCCAATTATTCAGGCTTCGGATGGTTCTTCTGTATTGCGCTCTGAACTTATTCGTCAAAATGATTTAGAATGGACAGCTCAGCGTAAGAATGTGAGACGAAGAGGTGTTGTTGCTTCGGGTAACCTAGATTTTTACCTGCCAGCAGATGTTACACTGAAAATTGGTGGAAACATTGATTTCAATGATAACCGTGCTTACAGTTACGCGGGGTCGCTTTTTAACTTTGATAATAACGGAGAAGTTATTAATAAGACATGGAGGGTTTATGGGAGATTTACGCAACGTTTCACACCAAAAGCTCCAGAAGATGGTGAGCGAAGAAAGAAGTCGGGTATAGGAAGCGCATACTATAGTATTCAGGCGGATTACTCTAGTTTTCAGCAACAAACACGAGATGACGAGCACCGAGATGAACTGTTCCGTTATGGTTACGTAGGGAAGTTTACAACTTACAAGGAGAAGACTTATGCTTTTGGTACGTATGAAGATGAAAACCTTGGTACCATTGCGGGTCTTATTCAAGGACCAGATAGAGATACCCTTATCACTTTTGAAGGGTCCGATATTAACCCTTACCTATCTGCTTACACACAACAATTTTATGATTTAAACCCTGATGCTCAGGGTAATTATGAAAACCTTAGTCAGATTGAGCAGGATCGTGGAGCAATCAGAAATGGTGACTCTCCAAGAAGCGTATATGGCCTCTGGAGTAATACAGGAACTCAGTACAATAGCTATAGTAAATTGGATAATACTCAGTTCAGAGTGATGGCAACTGGTTCTTTCGATATTGGAAAGCATTCAATCTCGCTTGGTTTTGAATATGAGCAGCGTAAAGATGCTTTTGTAGGATATTCTCCTTACGCACTTTGGGAACTTACAAGACAGTATGCAAATAGTCACTTGGCACAGCAGGATACGGAGAACGGTATGTTGAGTTTTGACTCAAATGGTGTTTATACTGATACAGTTTCATTCAATCCACTGTACACGGCTGATAATGATTATCCGAATAGAGGTGAGGGTCAGTTTTACATCGATTATAATATTCGAGAAGCTTTGGGACTTGACCCAGCTGGAACAGATTGGATTGATATTGATTCGTACGACCCTGATTTTTACGACATAGGTATGTTCAGTGCTGATGAGCTTTTGAACAATGGGAACAACTTGGTTAGCTACTATGGCTTTGATCATACAGGTAAGAAGCTGACTTCAAAACCAACTTTCGATGATTTCTTTACAGAAAGAGATGAGTTCGGAAACTTCACCCGTAAAATCGGTGCTTTCGAACCAATTTATATTGCAGGTTACATTCAAGATGAGTTCACTTTTAAGGATTTGATTTTCCGTATTGGTGTTCGTGTTGATAGATTTGATGCAAACCAAAAAGTGTTGAAAGACCCGTATTTGCTTTACGAAGCATACACTGCGGGTGAAATCACGACCATTAATGGCGACCCTGTAAATCATCCGAGTAACATTGGGAGTTCTGCTGTTGTTTACGTAAATGATGTTCAGAATCCTTCTGCAATTGTTGGTTATCGCGAAGGCTCGGTTTGGTTCGATGGACAAGGAACTGAGATAAGCGACCCATCTATTTTACGTACAGGAACAGGAATTGCGCCTTATTTGATTGATCCAGACCAAGAAGTTATTTCATCTGGTGCATTCAAGGATTACGTACCACAAGTGAATGTGATGCCGAGGATTTCATTCTCATTCCCAATTTCGGACAATGCACTTTTCTATGCTAATTACGATGTTTTAACACAGCGTCCTAGCACGGGTAACAGATTGGATTTGATTGATTATCTGTACTTGGAGAATCAAACTAGCCGTATTAATAACCCAGACTTGAAGCCGGAAACTACAATTGAATATGCAATTGGGTTCAAGCAAACAATTGGGAAAAGATCAGCTATTGAGTTAAATGGTTTCTACCGTGAAATGAGAAATCAGATTGCCACAGTTCGAGTAACGGAAGCTTTTCCACGAACTTACACTACGCTAGGTAATCTTGATTTTGGTACTGTAAAGGGTTTGACCGTTTCTTACGATTTGAGAAGAACCAAGAACCTTTCTATGCGTCTGGCTTACACGCTTCAATTTGCAGATGGAACGGGGTCTAGTATTGAAACGGGTGTGAACTTGGTAAATGCTGGGTTTGATAACCTTCGTGTAATTCAACCGTTAGATTTTGACCAAAGACACAACATTGTTGTGTCTGCTGATTACCGATTTGGTAGTGGAAAGAATTACAACGGTCCAAAAACGGTTACAAAAGGAGGTAAAACCATTAACTGGTTGCAGAATTTTGGAGTAAATGCGATTATCCGCGCTGGTTCAGGAAATCCATATACAAGACAGTCTAATACAACCGGAACCGCTCTTGGAATTGGTACTCCATTCACTGAAGGGTCTATTAACGGTTCTTCACGTCCATGGCAATTTAGAGTTGACATGAGAGTGGATAAAGACATAACCATCAAATGGACGAAAGGAAAAGAAGGTGGTAAGCCAGCTAAGAGTTCTAACTTGAATATTTATGTAGATATTCAGAACTTATTGAATACGCAGAATATTCTCGGTGTTTACCGTAAGACAGGAAATCCAGCTGATGATGGTTTCCTTAATGCGGCCGAACATCAGCCTACTATACAATCTCAAACTGACGAACAATCATTCCGTGACCTGTACGCAGTGGCAGTTAATAATCCCTTCAATTTCTCTTTACCAAGGAGAATTCGCTTGGGGCTTCTGCTAAACTTTTGATTGAATAGAAAAAATTAAGGTCATGTCAAAACAAAATCAATTATTACTTATTGCAGTTTTCCTTATCGGTTCTATCGGTATGGCAAATGCTGAAAGAACTAAAGGAGCTAAGAACGCTTCAGCAAAAACATCCCAATCAAAAGGATTGGCGGCAGGATGTGATCCGCCCGCTACATCTATCCAATTGGATTTGAACAATGTGAGAACATTGGTTCATTCTGGAGGAGATATGTGGGGAAACCTTGCAACCAACGTTTCTGCGTATGAGATACCAAAGGGAGGTGGTGTGCATGCATTATACCGCGGTTCGCTTTGGATGGGCGGTGTTGATGTTAACGGCCAATTAAAGGTTGCGGCTGTTCGGTTCCGGCAAAATGGTTTTGACTTCTGGCCTGGACCATTGAACTTATCTACCGCGGAAATTGATGCTCAGACATGTTCTGATTATGACCGATTTTATAAAATTACTCGAACAGAGGTTGATCAGTTTGTTGCTTGGTATCTATGTACGAATGATCCAGCTTGTGATGAAGCAACGGAATATCCTGGATATGCTATTCCTGAGTCTATCCTAAACTGGCCAGCACATGGTGAAGTGTCAAAAGGACATGACTATAACCTTGCTCCTTATTATGATGCAGATGGAAGTGGAAGCTACAATCCTGAAGACGGTGGTGATTACCCTTATTATGACTTGAATCCAACTGATTTCAATTGTTTGGTTGAGCGTGAGGTGAAGCTTTTTGGCGATGAAACTCTGTGGTGGGTTTTCAACGATAAGGGAAATATTCACACTGAAACTGGAGCCAACCCTATCGGAATGGAGATTAGAGGTCAGGCTTTTGCCTTCTCTACCAATGACGAGATTAATGACATGACCTTCTATAATTATGAGATGATTAATAGAGGTTCATTTACCCTTGTCAATACATACTTCGCGCAGTGGGTGGATGCAGACCTTGGTTTTGCGGAAGACGATTATGTTGGTTGTGATGTTAGACGAGGTTTGGGATATTGTTACAACGGACTTGCTGTAGATGGTACAGGTGGTCCTCAACAGTATGGTGCTAATCCACCAGCAGTTGGGATTGACTTTTTTCAAGGTCCTTATCAAGATGCAGATAGTTTGGACAACCCTCTTTATAACAATTGCGAAGTAGCTCAGGCTGTTAGCGAAGGTGGTATCGTATATGGCGGTATTGGAGTTGGTTATGGAGACGGTAGGATTGATAACGAACGCTTCGGAATGAGACGTTTTGTTTATCACAATAACGCTCCAGGAATTCAGGGAGACCCTGACAATGGCGCTGACTACTACAATTACATGCGTGGTATTTGGCTTGATGGAGCAGATATGTGTTATGGAGGAACAGGCCACCCTAATGGAGGTTGTGATGTTGGAACTGATGCTGGTTACATGTTTCCTGGAGATTCTGACCCTTGTGGCTGGGGAACTAGTGGTCTACCACAAACACCTTGGACTGAGCAGTCTGCAGGTAATGCACCTTTGGATAGACGTTTTATGCAATCTGCAGGGCCGTTTACGTTGGAGCCGGGTGCTGTAAACGATATTACAGTTGGAGCTGTTTGGGCACGTGCTAATAATGCATCTGATCCATTTGAGTCTGTTGAGAGAGTACGAATTGTTGATGATAAGGCGCAGTCTCTTTTCGATAATTGCTTTGTTTTGATTGATGGACCAGATGCTCCTGAATTGAGCATTGTAGAGTTGGATAGAGAATTAATTCTTACACTCTTCAATCCAACATCTTCAAACAATGCAAATGAGAGTTATGCTCAGATAGATCCGTTTATTCCGCCACTTTGGGAAGACAATATTTTCCGATTTGAAGGGTATCAGATTTTCCAGTTGAAAGATGCATCTGTGTCTTCATCTGACTTAGGTAACCCTGATTTTGCACGTTTAGTTTCTCAGTGTGATATTGAGAATATTGATTCACTTACAAACGGTCCAATATCTCAGTTGATAAACTTCACATTTTCTGATGAACTGAACGCAAGTATTCCTGTAGAACGAGTTAACGGAGCAAACGAAGGATTACAGCATTCTTTTCAGGTTACCCAAGATCAGTTTGCTACAGGGGATCGTCAGTTAATCAACCATAAGAAGTATTACTTCATGGCGATTGCGTATTCGTACAATAACTACAAAACGTACGATCAGAATGACCCATTACAATTAGATGGTCAGAAAAACCCATACTTGGCTGGTCGTAAAAATGCGTTTGGTGGTGCTATTGCTCCCGTTATCGCTATACCTCACAAAACAGAGCCAGAACAAGATGGAACTATTCTTTCTGCTCAGTATGGCGATGGCCCTAGACTTACGCGTATAGAAGGTCAAGGAAATGGAGGAAGAGACCTTTCTCTAGAGCGTCAAAGTATCCGCGATATTTTAGCTAGTTCTGAGGGTAGATTTAATGAGATTACATATCAAAGCGGTCAAGGGCCAGTTGATATCAAGGTTATCGACCCAAAGAATCTTCCTAATGCAGATTTCGTCTTCAAGATGCACGATTCTATTACATTAGGAGACCTGACTGATGCGTATTGGTCTTTGGAATGTATTGGAGGAGATTGCCCAACTATTCAAGGAAATCCAGACAATATTTTCTGGGCTAATAAGCCAATTGGTTTGTCAAATGGTAATGAACAGATAATTCCTGAATGGGGACTTTCTGTATTCCTTGAGCAAACTATCGATCCAGGTGATGAAGATGCTGGTAACGGACTTATTTCAAGTAGAATAAGTTATTCCGGAACGAGTTTTTGGCTAACAGGTATCTCAGATGTAGATGGTACAACATCACTAAACTGGATTAGAAGTGGAGAGGTAGCAGGAACTGACTATTCTGGAGACGCTGATCAGGTATATGAAACAGTATTAACAGGAACGTGGGCTCCTTGGAAACTTGCTAGCCATGCTGACAGTGTCATGTCGCCAACTTGGAGCAAGTTTAAGGCACTTAATGATTTGGATAACTTGGCGAGTATTGATGTAGAGATTACATCCGACAAATCTAAATGGACTAGATGTGCTGTTTTAGAAATCGGAGATGATTTTGTACCTACAATTGGTGATGCTCGAAGGTTCGACCTTAGAATGAGTCCATCTGTTGATAAGGATGGAAATCCAGATAATTCTGGAACAATGGGAATGAGTTGGTTCCCTGGGTTTGCAATAAATGTAGAAACAGGCGAAAGACTAAACATGGCTTTCGGAGAAAATTCATGGTTGCAACAAAGTAATGGTGCAGACATGATTTGGAATCCAACAAGCGAGTTTTTCGGAGCTGGAGGTCCTGCACTGCCAATTTTCGGAGGCGGTCATTATATCTATGTATTCGGTCATAACGATGATGATCCGAATAATGATGTACCAGCTTATGATGAAGGCGCGTTTATTTACGAGAAACTGTCGGACAACAACTTCCAACCAGGAGATCCATCTAAAAGAAGAGTTTTTAAAGATGCAATGTGGGTTGGTATGCCGCTTTTGTCTCAAAACGGAACATTGCTCGAAAACATTGTTAATCTAAATGTGCGAGTCACTAAGCCATACCGTTCGGATTATGCTCCAGGTTGGTCTGTTAGTCAGCCTGAGAACGACAATCTGCCGATGTACACTTTCTCAACTGGAGATTTTGCAACGGTAAGGGAAGATTTAACAACAGCTGAGGATGCACTTGATTTGATTCGCGCTGTACCTAATCCGTATTATGCAAATTCAGGATATGAGGAAACTCAATTAGAGAACAAAATCAAGATTATTAATCTACCAGTTGAGTGTACGGTTAGCATTTATACCGTAAACGGTATTATGGTTCGTCAGTTCAAGAAAGATTCACCGATTACATCTCTTGAATGGGACTTGAAGAATCATCAGAATATTCCGGTTGCAAGTGGTGTGTACATCATCCATATTGATGCTCCTAGTATTGGCGAAAAAGTAATCAAGTGGTTCGGAACTATCCGTCAGCTCGATTTGGATTCGTTCTAATTGAAAGTGTGATTGTATTGAAGAAAAACGATATGAGAAGAAGTTTAAAAATAGGTTTCATTGCATTGCTTAGCGGAGTGCTAGCGGTCCCTGCGATAGCAGGTAATTCAGACCGTGCAGGACAGGCTGGTGCAACAGAGCTACTCATTAACCCTTGGGCAAGAAGTTCAGGTTTTGGTAGTGCTAATACAGCATCTGTGCGAGGTTTGGAGGCGCAATATCTAAATGTGGCTGGTTTGGCTTTCACTAACAAAACTGAAGTGTTGTTTTCAAGCACGCAGTGGCTGGTTGGTTCTGGTGTTATGATTAACAGTTTCGGAATCTCTCAGAAAATTGGAGAAGCTGGAGTGATTGGTCTGGGCATTATGAATATGAGCTTTGGCGAAATCGATATTACAACTTCTGACTTACCAGAGGGAGGTATTGGTACGTTTTCTCCGAATTACCTGAATATTGGTATTTCTTATGCAAAGAGTTTCTCTAACAGTATCAATGGTGGAATTACCGTTCGTGTGATTAATCAAAGTATCTCAAACCTGAGAGCTTCAGGTGTAGCTTTTGATGCGGGTATTTCCTACACTACCGGCCTAGGAAATCGTGACAAGGAAAAGAATAAGGATAATGTCTCCTTTGGAATCTCATTAAAAAATGTTGGTCCCCCGATGAAGTTTAGTGGTGATGGACTTTCTGTTAGAGGTTCTGTTCCTGGAAGCGATAATAGTTTAACGCTTGAGTACCGCTCTGCTAAATATGAGATGCCATCTTCTCTGAACATTGGTGTTACTTATCATTGGAGAGATAATAAGTTGATGAACCGCGTTACAGGTGCAGCTAATTTTACTTCGAACAGTTTCTCTAAAGACCAATTTAGCTTTGGAGCAGAATATTCTTTTAAAGACCTTTTCATGGTGCGTGGTGGCTACGTACTACAGTTTGGTAAAGGAGGTCCGGATATTGCGGCTTCTGCGCTTACTGGGCCAACGGCCGGTGCAACAGTTGAAGTCGGTTTAGGAAAGAAAGGAACTGAAAAGAAAACCAAGTTGGGAATCGATTATTCATACCGACATACGAACCCATTTTCAGGAGTGCATTCTATTGGCGTGCGTCTAGCGCTGTAAGTTTAAATTCTTAATTTTATTGTAAAGAGTCCCGATTCAGTCGGGATTCTTTTGTTTTATACACCCATATAATAAACGTGTTATGAGTACATATTTGACGCAGGAAGGACTAGATAAACTCACGAAGGAGGTCGAGCATTTAAAGAGAGTTGAGCGCCCGTCTATTACGCAGCAAATCGCTGAGGCAAGAGATAAGGGAGACCTATCGGAAAATGCAGAGTATGACGCGGCTAAAGAAGCTCAAGGATTGTTAGAGTTGAAAATTTCCAAGATGGAGGCTACTCTTAATGATGCGGTAGTAATTGATGAGTCTAAGTTGGACACCGATAGAATCCTCATTTTGAGCAAGGTGAAACTGAAAAACCAAAACAACGGAATGGAAGTGGAATACACCATTGTTCCTGAAACGGAGGCTGATTTGAAAGCCAAGAAAATCTCTGTTGAGTCTCCTATAGGTAAAGGTTTACTTGGGAAAAAGCTTGGTGAAATGGCTGAAATTCAAGTTCCCAACGGTAGTGTGAAATTTGAGATTATTTCTATAGGTAGATAATGTCGAGCATCTTTACCAAGATTATCAATGGCGAAATTCCGAGCTACAAGGTAGTAGAGTCGGAAACGTGTTTCGCTTTTTTGGATATCAACCCACTTGCAAAAGGGCACACGCTTGTTGTTCCTAAGAAGGAAGTGGATTATATTTTTGATGTGGAGGATGAACTTTATTCTGACCTCATGCTTTTTGCCAAAAAAGTTGGCAAAGCAATTGAGAAAGTTGTTCCGTGCGAACGAGTTGGAGTTACGGTTATAGGATTGGAAGTTCCTCACGCTCATATTCATCTAATACCAATAAACGGAATTAGCGACATGAATTTTGCAAAGCCAAAACTGGCTTTAGACAAAGATGAACTTTCCGAATTGGCTAAGAGAATGGCCTCGGAATTTCGCTAGCCTTTTCTGCCAGGATTTTCTTTCAAAAACGAAGCCCAGCCTGCATAGCTCTTAGAGCTAGATGAAACTCCAGAGCTATTGAAGTGATGACATACTGCAGCCGCTAATCCATCTGTTGCATCCAATGGCACTCCCTCCAGTTTAGTTTTTAGCAGATTCTCGAGCATTCCGCATACTTGTTCCTTACTAGCGTTTCCATTTCCCGTTACAGACTGCTTTATTTTTTTTGGCGTGTATTCAACAATAGGAATATTCTGAGATAAAGCAGCCGCAATTGCCACTCCTTGCGCTCGTCCGAGCTTCAGCATAGACTGTACGTTTTTTCCAAAGAAAGGAGCTTCAATCGCCATTTCGTCTGGATGATATTCTCGGATAATTTCAACTGTACGTTCAAATATTTTTTTCAGTCTTGTTGGATGGTCTTGCATCTTATCCAGCTTAATAACACCCATATTCAGCATAGACATTTTATTTCCTTGAATATGAATAAGGCCATAGCCCATAATCACCGTACCCGGGTCAATCCCTAATATCACTTTGTCGGTTGTTTTCATGAGAGCCTAGTGAGTTCTGAAAGGAGAATTGAAGCTGCAACGCCAGCATTGAGAGACTCTACTTTCTGCTCAATTTCATTATTCGGAATGGTAACCAAATCATTACATTTTTCCAGTATTGCGTTGCTAATCCCATGCGATTCATTTCCAATAACTAAAACGTTTTTCCCAGGTTTAGAATGGTTGTATATAGAATCACCGTTCATTGCAGCACCAATAACGTTGAAATCGTTCTTTTGACATTCATCAATAATCTCAGCAAGATTTCTGTAGCAAATATTAACGTGGAAAAGCGCTCCCATCGTACTCTGAACTACTTTTCTGTCGTAAGCATCTGCGCAATCTTCAGAACATATAACAGTTTGAACGCCAAACCATTTCGCGGTTCTTATGATTGTTCCAACATTCCCTGGGTCGTTAATGCCATCAAGAACTAAAATTAATGAAGCATTCCAGTCAATAGTTTTAGCTTCTGGAATCTTTGCTACGGCCAAAACTTTATTCGGATTTCGCA
>DMRV01000417.1 GCA_003456455.1 Flavobacteriales bacterium | reverse complement strand
ATGCGTGAGATTAAACCCACCATCACCTGCCACAAGAAATTTTCTTCCCAGCGATTTGTTTTTCTCGAATATGGTGACTTGAAATTTCTTGCTGTCGAGGAATGCTGCTAGAAAGAGTGCCGCTGAACCGCCACCAATAATTGAAACTGATTTCTTCATGTTTATAGAACTAGTAAGCCGATTTCTCTGAGTTCTTCCATCAATTCGGATTCCCAAAGAGACTCAAAATCATCAAGGTGATGCTGCTGAAAACTGTCCTCAAACATCTTCAAAGAGACCAGTTGCGAACTTGTTGGAGTGACTTCATTTAGAACTTGAGAAAGCCATTGCCCTTCAGCAATCGGGCATTCTAAATGAATTGTTTCCTGTTTGGTGGTTATGGATAAAACCGATTCAGAAATATTATACGTAACAGGGCCGCCAAGCCAAGTTACCGTGGCCGTTTGTTTTAATGCTCTTTCATCAGGCTGAGCTAAAAAGCCTTCAATCAAATCGGGTGGAAGAGAGGTTTCTGGTACTTCATCATCAAACCAATCTTGAAGCGGTAGCTCAAAACCAATTCCGTGCATGTAATTGAACAGCGACTTCTTTAATCCCTCACCGAATTGGTCATGGTTTGCACCAGTTGGGTCTTCATGCTGAAGGTCGTTATTGGCAAAAGCGCCAATCGTTGAGTTCACGGCTTTAACCTTGAATTTCTCGGGGTTCAATCCAACAGGACTGTGAGCGGTCATCGCAAATCGATGCCAGAAAGCTGACTGCATCACGTTCAATTCAAACATCTGCCTAACCACTTCCAGCGAATCGATGGTTTCTTGAGCTGTTTGAGTTGGGAAACCGTACATCAAATAAGCGTGCACCATAATACCAGCCCGATTGAAATTCTCGTTCACCTTTGCCACTTGCTCTATGCTCACGCCTTTGGCAATCAGCTTCAATAAACGGTCTGAGGCTACTTCCAATCCGCCTGAAATAGCAATACAACCCGAAGCCGCTAGCAATCGACATAGGTCGTAATTAAAGCTCTTTTCAAAACGAATATTGGCCCACCATGTTACGACTAGTTTGCGCTTCAGAATTTCTAAAGCAATGGCTTTCATCAATGCTGGTGGAGCCGCTTCATCCACAAAATGAAACCCACGTTCGCCCGTTTGCGCAATCAGTTGTTCCATACGGTCAACGGTCAAAGTGGCCGATGAACCTTCATAATTTTTGATGTAATCGAGCGAGATATCGCAGAAGGTGCATTTGCCCCAATAGCAACCGTGTGCGATTGTCAGTTTGTTCCAACGGCCATCACTCCAAAGACGGTGCATGGGGTTGGTCAGCTGAATAACAGACAGATATTTCTTCAATGGCAAACCCGCGTAATCAGGCGTACCGACTTTCTCTTGTTTGATATCAGGATTTACACTTCCGTTGAGGTATTTCACTTCTCCATCCACAAGCGTGAATGTGCGTTTGAGGTTTTCCTTCTCAAGGTTGCCATTGAGATGCGCAAGCAGTTCCGTCAAAGGCACTTCGCCATCATCCAAAGTGATGAAGTCCACGAACTTGAAAACGCGCGGATCAGCCAACGAACGCAACTCCGTATTCGGGAAACCACCACCCATTGCAATAGTGATGTTCGGATGGTTTTTCTTCAACCATTGGCCGCATTTGAGGGCAGCAAAAAGATTGCCCGGAAACGGCACCGAAAGACAAACTAAAGTAGGTTTTTCAACCTCGATTTTCTCTTCCAGAATTGACAGCATTATTTCTGAAATCAGGCTCGATTCAGCGTGCAATTCTTCGTGCAACTCATCAAACGAATTGGCCGAAATTCCCAATCGCTCGGCATATCTACTAAAGCCAAAATGCGGATCCACTAACTCCACAATAAAATCGCTGATATCTTCTAAATAAAGCGTGGCTAAATGGCGTGCTTTGTCACGAATGCCCATCGAACCAAAAGCCCATTCCAAATCTTCCATTTGCTCAAATTTGGAAGCTTCTGGCAGGAAATTCCGTTCGCAAATGAAGTGCGAAAGTGTAGGGTCGTCATCTTGCAAGAATCCGATTACCGCATCAATGGTATTGATGTAACTTTCTCGCAGACTGTAAATGCGAAAAGCGTTCTCCGAAACATCTTCCAAGTTTTGGCTCGCCTGTTCAAATAGTTGAATCAGACCGTTTTTTGAAAACAATCTCAGAATAGTTTCTAAACCCAAATCCATCTGAGCACACGACACGTTCTGCGTGTTCAGAAAACCCTTCAGGTATGCCGTAGCCGGATAAGGCGTATTCAGCTGCGTAAATGGCGGATTGACTAAGAGAATTTTCTGGCTCACGTTTTCGAGTTGGAACGACTTCAAAGTACGCGTTAAAACCCGTGGAGGTCCAAGTTTTCAGAATCGACCATGTCTACCACCTGTTTCATTTTCTTCTGAATAACCTTAAAGTGATGCGCGCTTTCTTCCGTCACAAACGTGATGGCTTCTCCGGGGTTTTCCGCCCTACCTGTTCTTCCAATTCGATGTACAAAATCCTTTGGCGAACGCGG
>DMRV01000334.1 GCA_003456455.1 Flavobacteriales bacterium | reverse complement strand
GTTTTAGAAAGGTAGAGGTTCTTTAAAAGGAATTTGACGAATTAAAGCCGCTCGGTACGTTCTGCTTTCTTATGCGCAGGAGTCAATTCCTGAATCCAAGAATCGTCATAATCGAGAAAAACACCGGCCTTTTCAGCTTCCATCTTTGTAATCTTAGTGTCAGTATAACTCGCAAGTACTTTGAATGCTTCGGGATTTAATTCGCGTAGTACAAGCAAAGAAGAGTTTAACGCAGTTTTTACGGCAATGGGAACACCACCACCTAAATCGGCCCAGTGGCCACTTAACCAAAGGTTTTTTACAGGTGTTTTGTGCCCCGCAATTTTGGCTTGCATATTTGCTTTTCCTGGACGAGCGCCCATTAAAGAACCTTGGCGGTTTCCAGTATAACGCCAGTGGGTAATTGGCGTGGCAATGTCGCAGTACTCAATGTGAGATTTTACGGCTTTTCCAAGTTTTTTCTCTACGCGTTCAATCAGAATGTCAGCAAACTCTTGTTTGAATTTCTTGTAAGATTCCCCTCGCTTGGGTTCGCCATTTTCGTCAATGTCTGTTTTCCATCTATCGTCTTGGTCAAATGTTGCGTAGCAATAAATGGTCATAGTGCCTTTTCCTGCCGGAGCTAATGATGGGTCTCTATAAGAAGGAGCAAGAATGCTCAATCCGCATTTATGTGGGTCTCCCGCGTTGTGTTCGGTGCGTTTTACGTCATCCCGTACAATGAATAGCATTGCATCATCCAAACCTAATTCCTCTACCGGACAATCAATTCCAAGAGAAATGGTAACAGCGGAACTGTACAGTTGCGCATTGTGCAATTTCTCTTTTACAATCTTCGGAATAGCCGTGTCAGGAAGCATTCGTTCATAAAGTGCTTCCACATCACAAGCAGCAATAATGTGCTTTGCTTTTACGCTGATTTTCTCTCCTTTTCTATCGATAGAAATACCGACAGCTTTTTCATTTTCCAGTTCAATTTTCTCAACCCGACACTGATAGCAAACATCGTTTCCGAGTGTCTCGGTTACATAATCTAACCACTCCGGAAATACCTGACTTCCGCCTTTGGGCGGACTTTGATAATCGTTGTAATATGCCCAACCAATTGGTACTAAAGCAGAGAGCATTTCTTCTTCCGAACCAAAAACTTTCAACATTTCAGGATCTTTGAAATAGCGCTGCAATCCTTTCACTGTTCCTTCAGGCCCGGTAAACCGAATGTGCTTCAGAAACGGCATCACAAACTCCAATCGTTGAATATTGAAAATTATCTTTTCAAAAAAGCCCATTGTTTCTAACGAACGAGAGAAACGTGGCAATCCATCAAACGATTTTCCAAGCTGTTTCGCGTCTCTGAAAAAACGTTCTAAACCTGCCTTTTCATGAGGGAATTTTGCAACCAACTCATCTTTGAGATTGTCCGGCTTATTTGTGAGAAGATAGTTGTACGTATCTCCCATGTATCGTTTGATGTTGGGCTGTTCTTCAGCAATTGGGTGGTCGCTCCCGATAAAATCGAAAACCCGTGTTACCAAACCTCTAGGGCCACATTGATTAAGCCAGTGAATGGCACTATCAAATCGAAAATCTTTTCTTCGGAAACCAGCCAAGTAACCGCCAGGACGTGTGTCCATTTCAAAAACACCCACAGAAAGCCCCGCTCTACTTAGCAATGCGGCAGATGTAAGGCCACTTACCCCGCCACCAATAATTACAACATCATATTCAGGCTTTATAACCTTATTCCGAACAAAACTCAAGCTTTCATCTTTTCGATATCAACCACTTGCGCTAGCGTATTGATAATGGTTTTGTGCTTTCGCACGAATGGATTTTCCTTGTCCCAAACATAACCAGCAAGAACGGAAGTCAGCTGCTTTTTCACCAATGGATTGACGTTAACGTGGAAGAATATTTTTTGAAGGTCGCCAGAGTACCATTCCTTCACATAAGTCCGGAACACGTCTATGCCATATTCCAAATGGTCAACGTAATCTTTTTGCCAATTCACTTTTTCATCATTTAGCTCGCGCTCCACTAATTTTGCGGCTTTTAAACCACTTTCTGTGGCAAAGGCTACGCCTGATGAAAAAACAGGGTCTAAGAACTCAGTAGTGTTTCCTGTAAGTACAAACCGGTCTCCAAAAAACTTCTCGGAAGAACGCATGTAATCCTTGTGAACCTTAGGTTCCCAAAGAAATTCACGGTCTTTAAATCGGTCTTTGAATTTGATAGAATGCTCAAACATGTTGTTGAAACAAGTAGTGATATCTGCACCTTCCTCAAGAAACTCTGAGAAATACTTTTTGTTCCCAACGAATCCTAAAGACGTGTTTCCGTTGTTAAAAGGAATGACCCAAAGCCATAAATCTGTTTTTAGAATCTCGAATGAAATCTGAGTTGGATTCTCCCACTTATCTCTGGTGTCATCGTTCAGCTTAACGTATGTGGCCATATTGCTGGTAGGCGCAACATGCATTGGAATATCTAGCATTTTGGTGAGCACACCACCATATCCGCTGCTGTCAATTACATATTTGCAGGTGTATTCTTCGACACCTTTCTGGGTGTTTACCTCAAACTTTACAGCATCTTCAGAATCAAAATCAATTGATCTTAACGTGCTCAGGTATTTGATTTTTACTCCTTTTTTCTCAGCCGCATCGGCTAGTGCTTTGTCAAACTGACTTCTAGGAACTTGCCATGTCCAGGTCCAGCCTTCGGTGAAATTATCATCAAATGCAATGCGAAATTCTTTTCCATCTTTGATGAAGAGGGCTCCTTCTTTTACCTCGAATTTTTGTTCTTCCAACGCTGGCAAGAGTCCAACTTCCTCAAAATGCGCCATGCTTAACGGAAGTAGACTTTCACCGATTACATAGCGCGGAAAGCTGGTTTTCTCAACCACCATTACGTTGTACCCTTGATTTGCCAAATAAGTAGAAGCTACTGTTCCCGAAGGGCCAGCACCAATTACTAAAACATCAACCTGTTTCATTCCGCTTGCTTTATTCTGTCAAGTAACTTTTTCTTATCTAAAAATTGGCTGCATGTAACTACGGAACTAATAGTAACACCAAAAATGCCATGCAGATTCAAATACTGCCCTGTTAACCACAGATTTGAAATTTTGGTTTTCGGAGAAATGAAATTAGTCAGGCCCTTTCTGTAATCCTTCTCCGTTCCGTACATGTTACCATCATCACTACCAATATAATCTCTAAAAGTAAGAGGAGTTGACGCATGTACGCTATGAATACTATCAGTTATGCTAGGAAAACGTTTGGAAACGGCTTTGAGCAACTGCTCGGTTTTTCGCTGTTTAAACTGTTCGTAGCTTTCTTCTCTCGTACCTGGACTTGCGATTGTATTGTGAGAATCTTTCCATTGCTCAACCTCATCAAACCGCATGTACGTCATGATAGAAATGCCCTCAGCATATTCATCCGTTTTAGATGTAGCAGGTGTGCTTAGCATAAACTGAGGTGGCCATTCGTCCTCAGAATAATCTGGTTTAGCCCAAACATCGTTTGTGGTGTGATGATAAACGTTCTGGTTCAAGTATGGAAACGACTCAGGTTTACAGACGATGTGTACCGAAAAGCTGGAAAGCGTGTGTGGCGCACGCTGAAACCGATTGTAGTATGACGGCCTTAAATGCTCTTTGCCAATTAGCTGCAACAGTACTTTTGGCTGAATATTGGAGATAAAGTTCTTGCCGTGATAGGTTTCTCCGTCCTCGGTTTTTGCCGACTTCAATTGACCATCTTCAAAGTCAAATGAAATAACCATTTTTCTTCGCAGCACTTCGCCACCTTTTTCTCGGATGCGCTTGCTTAGTTCTTTCGCCAATTGCGAACCACCATCAATACAACGGTAAGCACTCAAGACATAGCCATGCGTGACCAGCGCATGAACGTACAATGGACATTTCTCAGCTGAGCCAGCGTATAGTAAGTTCGAACCCGCCAGAACGGCTCGCAGCTTTTCGTTCTGTGTTAATCCATCAATAAATGCTTTGGCGCTGATGTCTAAAAGTTCATTGTCTGTGTGGTCCAGTTCATTGAATTCCAGTTCATCCAACGGAAATGTTTTTACCGCTTTTTGGACAGCTTCAGAATAAGAATAAATGGCATTTTCTTCTTCGGGAAAATCAGCAATGAGCGTTTTCTCAAATTCGTTCCATGAACTAGCGTGATGGAATTTCGAACCATCATCAAAGCTAATTTGGTCAAAATGGTTGTCCATCTTTTTCCACTTCACACTGTCGGTTAACCCGAAATACTTGAAGTAGGAGTGAAGCGCTTGGCCTTCATCCATGGCAGGCAGGTAATGAACGCCTGTATCGAATACCGTTTTATCTCGACTGAAAACCTGTAAAGAACCACCTAATTGTTGGTTCTTTTCCAGTACGCAAACGCTATAGCCGTGGTCGGCAAGAATATAGGCGCATTGCAGACCGCCAAGCCCGCTGCCAATAATCACGAAGTCGTAAACCTTCTCAGCCATTTGGCTGCGAAGGTCGGAAATGCTGATCACATGTTTATTGGGTCTGTGCAGACCCACAGTTGCCACGAAACTTTGATGTTGATGCACAAAGAATAGGGGAAAACGCCCAATGAAACCCCAACTCCGTAACAATCCTTTAATTGTAGTTGTAATAAGTAATCCAATGAAAAAACACTTCATACTCTTTATGCTGCTTACACCAGCGGCATTACTAAAAGCACAGAACCTTGCCCCAGCGGCAGTAACCTGTGCTGCTACCAAAATGACACAGAGCAATGGCTCGTTAAGCTTTACCGTTGGAGAACTGGTGGTGGAAACCCATACCGATGGTAATGGCAACACTTTAGGTGGTGGTTTTACCAATGGCTCTACAAGCAGCACAACCATTACATCAGTACAACAGCCAGATGAAGAAAAACTGATGGTGAATGTGTACCCCAACCCAACGGCAGATATGCTAACCTTAGATGTACAGCATATTGATGTGGATGCTTACACCGTTACCATTTTTGATGTAAGTGGCAAGCAGGTTTACACAGCCAACCACGCAGGTGTAAGTGGCAGGATAAATATCAACCTATCATCATTTGAAAGCGGAACGTACCTGCTCAACCTCACATCAAACAAACGAGAAACACTTGGCACATACCAAGTAATAAGAAAGTGAAAAACAATACAGAAAGACGATAAACCGAACGAAAATGAAAAAGATTCTTACCCTTTTATTATTGGCAGTTGTAACCATTACGGTAAATGCACAAACACCACCAGAGGCATTTAATTACAGCGCAGTTGCACGAGATGCCAACAGCAACCCAATAGCCAATAGCACCATTGGTATTCAAATGAGCATCAAAATAGGCAGTTCGCTTGGTGCTACCGTATATCAGGAGAACCACTTCGTGAATACAGATGATTTCGGGCTGTTCAATCTTATTGTTGGTGGTGGTTCAATAATAAGCGGAACCATTGCAGATATAGATTGGAGTTTAGACGATTACTACCTGGAAGTGGGTATGGACGCCTCTGGAGGCACAAACTTTCTAATAATGGGTACTACTCAATTACTGAGCGTTCCTTATGCCTTGTACGCCAAAAGTGCTGGTAGTGTTAGTGGTGGCGGCAGCGGCAGCTTTACCCATTACATAGGCGAGGAATTTGAAGGTGGTGTAATCTTCCATCTTTGGTTAGATGCCAATGGTGTAGAGCATGGACTTATAGTAGACAAGACAGACCTGAGCACAGCACAAGCATGGAGTAATGTAGACGAGACCTTAATAGGTGCATCTGCCCAAAGAATTTGGGATGGCGTAGGTAACAGCAACGCTATTGTTGGGGAAGCAGGGCATACCAGTAGTGCAGCAGCTCTATGTCTCAATTCCACCAATGGAGGGTATAATGATTGGTATTTACCTTCAGCTCAGGAGCTAGTTATGCTTTGGAGAAGCTACTTTACTGTTAGACAGTCTCTATCACAAATATCAGGAGCAGATGAACTTGATTTTCAATTATATTGGAGTTCAAATGAATCTACTACGATGATTCTTATTAATATTGAATATGGTGCGGCTCTAGCAATTAATTGGGGTGATCCAATCTCTCAATCTTATGCTAATTTTAGCCAGACCGTCTTACCCGGTGAACTTGGCCAATTTGTTAAGCAGGGTGGTCTAAACCTTCGTGCGGTCAGAGCTTTTTAACCATTCAGCTATTTAACTATTTAATACCGCGCAGCGGTTGATTTTATATAAACAGAAACCCCGCCTCGTGCGGGGTTTTGTTTTTGGGGTTTGGCAGTAACCTGCCAGGCTTGGTCACCCTGTCCGCCTGAGGCGGATAGGGTCTGTATCCTCGTAGAGATGCTGAAACAAGTTCAGCATGACGGTAGCGGTCTTACGCAAACATCTCAAACAGCGTCACCCTGAGTTCATCTCAGGGTCTGTATCGTAGATGCTGAAACAAGTTCAGCATGACGGTTGCTTGGTGGCAATGTCAACAAAGGGATTGGGGCAAAGCAGTTGCTTGGTGGCAATGTCAACGAAAGGATTGATGCAAAGCAGTTGCTTGGTGGCAATTGGAACAAAGGAGGTAGGGCAAACCAATTGTTCGGAGGCACCGAACAACAGAAAGTTGGCACAAAATAATTGTTTGGAGGCACCGACTTAAAGAAAGTTGGCGCAAATCAGTTGTAAAGTCGGGTCTTATAAAATCAGATGCCTCAACATACCCCAAATGCGCTCACCGCAGGTTCGGCTTAGCACGGATAGAGGCTAACTGTGCAGGATAGAGAATGGTTGCGGGTCTTATTTTCTCAAAACGAAAGTCACATTCGAGCTCGCCTTATTCTCTAACCGTTCTACGCTGAGGTTGAACTGCTCGGCAAATGAGAGGATGCGCGCTTCGGGTAGGAATTCCAGTTCGTGTTCGGTCTTATTGAAACCGAAGAGTTTGGTGCTGAAAATCTCAGTCATTTTGGTCACGCCATGTTTCTTCTTATCGTCTTCAATGCCGTCTCTAATAATGATGGTTCCGCCCTCGTTCAGCTTCTCCCCACAGCGATTTAGCAATGCTTCTTGCTCAGCAGCAGGGAAGTAGTGCAGCACATCTTTAATGATGAAACAATCGGCCGCTTCTGGTTGGAACTTGGTTAGGTCTGCTTGCGCGAAATCAATATTACCAACAGCGTAATGCGTGTTTGAGGCAAGCTGAATCTTCTCCTCATCATAATCTAAACCAATCACATTTCTATCAAAAGATTGCATGGCCAAAAGATGAGTTAGATAGCCGTAGCCGCATCCTAAATCGTACACTTTTCCGCGCTTCGGAACTCTTTCAACAATTTCTTTGAAGTTATTCTCAAGCTTCATTTTAATACGGACGTACCATTCTAAGACTGGTCCTTTGTAGGAATACAATCGCTGAACTTTATCAGCAAAGAATCGGGCACCCTCAACCTCAGATCTAACTTCCTCAAATTCTGCTTTAAAGTATTTCGAAATTGATTTAGCTCTTTCTCGGTAACCAATCCCCCAACTTTCATCATTTGGTTCTATTCGAGGTAAATACTTAAGTGTGCAATAACTGTCCTGAACCGAGAAATCGCCTTTCCGTAACGCGTGATGAATGCCATGCAGGATTACAGGAAGAACATCGATGTTAAGTTGTTCTGCAAGATAAAACGCGCCTTTTTTAAATCGGCCAATTCTTCCATCAGGACTGCGTGTTCCTTCTGGGAAAATCAGAATGGAATAGCCTTGATTAATCTTTTCTCGAATCTTCTCAATATCCCAAGAAGTCTCATCCTTAGCGTGAATGTATTCTACGTACCGAATAAAGGCACCGAAAAAGGGTGAATTCCAAACCCAATCGTTGGTTACCAACAGCAATTTGTTGCTGCTTCCAATCATTACCATCAAGTCCACAAACGAAGCATGATTAGCAATCAGAATTGCAGGCTTGTCTAATGGGTCTTTGTCAATCCAATTAGTAGGCACGTGCCACATGGTCTGATAATCCGATTTGATAAACCAGCTAATCATGGTCATCATAATCTTCTGTTTCTTCCCTTTTTTAATCGGAAGGATGGAAAGAAATATCAGGAATACCATTAGAATGCCGCATCCAATGAAGAACCAACCGAAGGCTAAGCCGGCACGGAGAAAATCTCGTAATTCAAGAGGCGAGAAGCCACGTTTTTTGCGGCTGTCAATCAGAATGTCGTAAAGTAACGGTTGTAGTGTGAGCGATGCGATTACAACGCAAATCATGCCTGTGACGGATAACACGGCAATTGAATGAAGCGCTGGATGCTCAGAGAAAATAAGAACACCTGTTCCGATAATGGTTGTAATGGCGGAGAGGATAATTGAATTCCGATACGTTTTTGTTTTGTCAATTCCGTATTTGTATCGGCTTAGAATCCCGTCAGAAATGAAGATGGAATAATCGTCTCCCAATCCAAAAATGAAGGTGGTAACAACCACATTTATCATGTTGAATTTGATGTCGAATAAACCGCAAATGCCGAGAATCCAAACCCAGCTAACGGCCATTGGCAAGAAAGTAACAAGCGCCAACTCTAATCTTCCATAAGTGAGAAGAAGAACTACGAAAACAAGCAGGGAAGAAAGGATGAGAATGAAGTTCAAATCTTCACTAACGGTATTCACCAAATCTTGAGCGAGCGAACTTCTTGCTACAGTTTCCAAACCTTCAATTCCTTCAACTCGTTCTGTGAATTCGGCTCGTTGAACCTTTGGAAGGTTTACGGTAGAAACCACGTTGTAACCATCATCGCCCTTAAAAACGAATTCGCTGTAAATTGGGTCGTTTAGAAGGAAGTTTTCGTAAAACTGCTCATCAGCCGTTTCGTATTCTCGAAAAACGGTTTCATAAACTTGCAGGAATTGAGGCTGAAATCCGAGTTCAGACCCTACATCTGAAAGCTTCGTTTGAATGCTTTGCTTAAGGTTGATGATATGCTTATTCCAAGCTTCAACGCGCTCGTTGATTTGATTTTGGGTGGGAACAACTCCCGTTAGAACCGTTGACTTGATTGAGCTATCTCCCAGTACCTGATTTAAACCAGCGCTTTTAGAGACAGCTACGCTTAGCTTTTCATCCGCAGAAAGCACAAATAGACTTTCTCTATCGCTATTGCCAACGATAATGTCCTGCGCTTTTTGAAGGTGCTCCGGGAAGTAATTAATCTTGTTTAGGTCGTTCTCAAATTGAACTTCATCGGTATAATTCCAAAGGAATATGGTTGTTCCCAGAAGGCTTACAAAGCCTAGCGCTTTCCATTTAAACTTGAGCGGGGCAGAAGGCTGCGGTTCTGATGTTGGTCTAAACTTGGCAAAGCCAGCAATGTGCGGCAAACCAAGCAGCGCAAAAAATGCTGTTCCAATCAAACTTAAACCAGCAAACGTTCCAAAGTCTGCTAATACATCTGAACGAAGAAAATTAAGACAGAAAAATGCGGCAACTGTTGTCGCACAACCCAACAACAATGGAGAACTTACTTCCTTTAAAGTTTCCTTAATAGAGCCTGTTTCTCTGTAGTGATTGAAGAAATGAAAGCTGTAATCGATGGCAATTCCAAGTACGATTGTACCAACCGCAACCGAGATGGCAGAAATTGAACCTTGCGTTACAGAAATAACTGCTAGAGCGAAAGTCAGTCCGAATACAGCAGGAACGAAAAACAGAATTGGAACTACAATATTTCTGAAGTATCCAATCAGCAATAGAAGAATAAAAATGCTAGCCAGAATAGAAACAAGGTTGGTGTCTTTCTTAATCCTGGTTGCGTTTCCAACCGCGATAACTGGTCCACCAAAAAGCAGAATTTCTGCTTGATTAAGTTCAACTGAAACGCTATCAACTGCGGACTGTAACCCTTCAACCAAAAATGTGTTCTGAACGGTTTCTGTAGGCGGGTTGCTGGGTTTTATAACCATCAACAAATACTCGCCATCGGCAGTAAACGTGTAGCCGTCAACAATCTTAAAAGCATTCCCTTCTTCTAGTTTGCTCAACCTTCCTAGGATTGGGGAACCGAGTTGAAGCGGATCCTTCATCAGGAGCTTTTTTGTTCCTAAGCTCTCGTAGCTTCTTAATCGGTTGAGGGTAGAAGTGAGTCGATCTAAAACCCCGTTTCCTGACAACTCCGAGAACAGCGAATCAATCTCGGAAGTAGTTAGGAAATACGGCAGATTACGTAGGTATTCAGCATATGCTTGTTCCAACTTTGCAGGATTAGCATCAAACTGAATGGACTTAACTAACCCCGTGTCTAACTGGTTAAATCTGTCAAGCAGATTTTCGCCAATTACAACCAGCTCATCGCTGGATGATTTGGACAGTGGTCCGATGGCAACTATGATGTTCCCAGAAATGGACGAATTACGATATAGATTGTCGTACTTTTTGAATTCCTCGGTGCGAGGAAACGTTTTGGTAATGTCTTCCTCGATGTGGAGTTGGCTCGCTTTCCAACCCATTACAACGAAAACAACGGCAAAGCCAAGTAGCCATAACCACTTGAAATTTAACGCCTTAAGATAAATAGATTGAAGTATCCTACCCATTAGAAAAGAATGGTCGATAATGATAGCAAACAAAATTGATTAAATGTAAATTTGTGCCCCTTGAAAATGGGCTTACCAAAACTCTCAAGCTATAGGACCTACAATTACACTAGACAGTTTTTTCCGCATTGTTGTACAAGAGGAAAAGGTGCGTCTTTCAGCGCAACAGCGAGCTGTTGTTGAAGAGAGCTTTCAGTTTCTGACTGAGTTTTCTAAGGATAAAATTATCTACGGAATCAATACGGGGTTTGGGCCAATGGCACAGTATCGTATTGAAAACGAGGAGCTTGAGCAGCTTCAGTACAACCTTGTGAGAAGCCATGCATCTGGTTTGGGAGATGGACTACCAGACCAATATGTACGTGCCGTTATGCTGAACAGATTGAATACCCTTGCTTTGGGTGGCTCAGGCATTAGCATGGGAGTTGTGGATCAGCTCGTTTTGTTCCTCGACAATGGGATTTACCCATATATCCCTGAGCACGGAAGTGTTGGTGCTAGCGGTGACCTGGTTCAATTGGCTCATTTAGCGTTGGGATTGATTGGAGAAGGTGAAGCGCGCTACAAAGGAAAAACACGACCGGTTAAGGATATCCTGAAAGAGTTGAAGATTGAGCCAGTGAAGTTGCAACTTCGCGATGGTTTGGGACTCATGAATGGAACTTCTTGCATGAGTGGTATCGGATTACTAAATGTGATTTACGCTACACGTTTGCTACGTTGGGCTACGCTTATTGGAGCGGTAATCAACGAGATTGTCCGTTCATATGACGATAGTTATTCGGAGTTTTTAAATCGTGCAAAGAAGCATCAAGGACAACAGCGAGTGGCAGCAGCTATGCGTAGATGTTTAGAGACGAGCAAGTTGGTTCGCAAACGCGAAGACCGACTTTTTAAGGATATTGAGAAGGTTGGGAATGGCAAGCCAATTAAGGAAAAGGTGCAGGAGTATTATTCGTTCCGTTGCATTCCACAGATTATCGGACCTATCTTAGAAACTGTTCAAAATGCACAAGATATTCTGTTGGATGAAGTGAATTCAACCAACGATAACCCAGTGGTTGACCTCGAAAACAAACACGTTTATCATGGTGGAAATTTCCACGGAGACTACGTGGCGTTGGAGATGGATAAGATGAAGATTGCGGTCACCAAATTGAGCATGTTGTGTGAACGACAGCTTAATTATTTGATGAACGAAAAGTTGAATGATATTTTCCCTCCGTTCATGAACTTGGGAAAACTCGGATACAACTTTGG
>DMRV01000010.1:2021-12384 GCA_003456455.1 Flavobacteriales bacterium | reverse complement strand
ACTGCAATCAATCGGGCACGTAGCAGCATCTGGGTTTGCTATGAATGATCAGATAGGAGAGTGGGCTATGGTGGTAAAAATGAGCCGAGTAGTCTTTTTGGTTCCGCTGTTGATTGTTCTATTCTTTATAGGAAGGCGTACTGGGAATAAGGATAAAATCAAATTCCCGCTTTTTATCTTCTTTTTCGCGGGTGCAGTCTACATCGCACAACTTGATGTCTTTCCACACGAGCTCTCTGATAAACTGGCTTCTTTAGGAAGTTTCCTTATGGCGGTTGCAATGGCGGCAATTGGAGTTGGTATAAGAATAAAACCGCTCTTGCAAATCAGTACAAAAGGAATTGCGCTTGGTACAATCGTCTTTGCAATTCAGATTTTGATGTTTGTGGGGTTTGTTTTGATTTAGATTGGGTTAATCAACCAACCTTCAATCTAAACCCGACCCCGTGAACGTTCTCGATTTTGATGCTCTCATCAGCTTTGAGGTACTTACGGAGTTTTGAGATGAAGACATCCAAACTTCTTCCGGTAAAGTAATCTGTGTTTCCCCAAACAGTGCTGAGGATTAGTTCGCGCTTGACTGTTTCGTTTTCGTTTTGACAAAAAAGTTTGAGAACGTCAGCTTCCTTTTGCGTTAGATGTTTCTCTTCACCATCTAAAGAGAGAATTAGATTGTTGGGTGAAAAGGAGAATTTGCCGATGGTGTATTCATTCTTCGCCTCAGCTACAGAGTTGTTGGCGTAGCATCGGTTCAAAACCGCTTTCACTCGTAAGAGAAATTCTTGATTACTGAAAGGCTTGGTTATGTAGTCATCAGCGCCAGCTTGGAACCCTTTTACGCGGTCGGTTTCCATACCACGGGCTGTGAGGAAAACAATGGGCGCTTGCTGATTTTTCTGCTTTATCTCTGTTCCTAACGTATAGCCATCTTTCTTGGGTAGCATGATGTCTAAAACAGAGAGGTGCGGTTGAAAATCGCTAAAGGCTTTCATTCCAGCTTCGCCATCTTTTGCCCAATGCACCTGATAGCCTTCCATTTCTAGCAAATCATTGACTACAAACCCAAGGTTTTCATCGTCTTCTACCAAAAGTATTCTGTACGAGTTTGTATTGCTCATTTCAAATAAGGAAAGAATATTTTGAACGTGCTACCGTTTGAATCGCTAGAAACATCAACCGTGCCGTGGTGTGCTGTAACCAACGATTTAACGTAATACAATCCAAGGCCGAATCCTTTTACGTTATGCACGTTTCCTGTAGGAACACGATAGAATTTCTCAAACACTTGCTTCTTTTGAACAGGGTTAATTCCGATTCCGTTGTCTTTTACAGAAATCGTGATACCGTTTTTTGAGTTGGTTGTTGAGATAATGATTTTCGGGTTTTCAGTACAGTATTTAATGGCGTTGTCCAATAAGTTTCTAATGATATTGGTAAAGTGCAACTCATCAACTTTTACTTCTGGATTAGTCGCATCTAAGTGAAGTTCTAACGAGCCATTTCGTTCTTCCAACAGAATTTGAACACTTGTTGCGGCTTTTTCTATTAGCTGATGAATGTTGCTGGATGTCAGGTTCAAATCAATCTCACTTGTTTCGAACTGAGCCATTTGCAGCACTTTCTCAACTTGCAGTTTCAACCTGTTGCTCTCGTCAGAAATCATTTGGTAATAGCGATTGCGTTTATCAGGCGAATTGTCCAAACTCCCAGAGCGTAAGAGCTCGGCAGAGGCCGTAATGGTGGAGATGGGCGTTTTAAATTCGTGCGTCATATTATTAATGAAATCGTTCTTGATTTCTGACAATCGTTTCTGTTTCAAGATAACCCAGAGCGTGTATCCGAAGAATATAATCACGACCAAAAGAATACTGGAACTGAATAACCAAATGGTCATCTGCCCGATGAGGTAACTGCTTTTCTCAGGGAAATAAATTGCGAAATAATGACTATCGCGATCCCATTTTGGAATGATTGGTCGTTCCGTTTCCTTTATGGGTTCATTCGCCAGAGTTACAGCGCCACCGTAAACCAAACTATCTGTAAAGCAATCGTAAATACTGTATTCAAAGTTGGTCTTCAGGTTTCTAGATCGGAACTCGTTTTCCAACAGGCTTTCTAGCAAATAGGGGTGAAGCGTATCGTTTGTGCTCACAATAAAATAGTTAGAAGCTAACTGTCGAACGGGAGGAACATCAGAAGAGTCCTTATTTACCAGCATAATTTCCTGAGCAACCGAACGTAGTGCAATATTCACACGGTCATTGAATTCTCTATCGCGGAGGTCAAATGCCTTGTCCATCCAATACAGTTGCGTGGCAAACAGTCCCACAATAGAAATGGTAGCCAATGCAATAACGATGCGAATGGTACGTCTGGTCATTAACTGCGAATTTACAGAGAGTTCTAGGTTAGAATCCTAACGTTCTGTTAAAGTGTTTCGTTCTCAGACTTTCAGGGTTTTCAAAACCTTGAAGGTCTTATGGCAGAAGCATCCGTCCTAATTCCCTAATTTTCTTTTTCTAATCCCCTATTAAGTTTTTGGCACGGCAGTTGAAAAGCATACAGCGAACCTTTAAAACTTGAAACAATGAAAAAGTCAATTATGATTATCGCTTTAGCGCTGTTGGGAACAGCTGCTTTCGCACAGAATGCTAAGTCAGATGTTTCTCACAAGCAATCTGATACTAAGAACTTGAAAAGTGCAAAACTGAAGGACAAGCTTCAGACAAATGAGGTGAAGGAGACCAAAAGTGCTGCTGAGTACCAGTCAACGGTAGCAAAGAAAAAGTTAAAGATGAAAAAGACAACGGTTACGAGCGATGTGCTTTTGAAAACCAAACAAGAAGAGAAATAACTTTCTTGATTTATAGGTAAAAAAGGCTTCGAGAAATCGAAGCCTTTTTTGTGTTAATCTGTTAGTAAAGCCTGAACAGTATCTGTTTGATATCTGCCAATGATAAGTCCACCACGTTCTGTTTGTTCCAACAACTCTGGACTGTATCGCTTATCCAATACGAGACTAACCATTCCAGAGTCTATTTGGCTGAGTGCCAATGAGTCGAAAGTGATGGTTGTAGCTCCAAGCGTATCAATACTAAAAATACGTCTGTCGGTTTCTCCAACACCATCAATGGTAAGTGATACGCTTTCGTTGGAATCTAGCGGCAACCCTGCCCACATGAAACTGGTGATAGAGTCTGAAAATAGAAGGTTGTTCACAGGATTTGGAAAGTTTACATCACGCAGTTCAATTTCGTTTGTGTACGAATTCCCGTCTAAATCAACCCAGTTGAAAGAAGCAGTAGCTTTCAATCCGCTAAACTCATTACGGTAATAACCATTCTCTGATTGCCATTCCAATTCGGCACCATCTACAGTAGCCGTGCTGGGGTCTGATAACATAAGTTTTGTTCCGTTTTGATTACTGAAACGAAACGTGGCTGTAGCGTATGTTTTGTTCTCAGCTTCGTTGTAATGTAACTCGTAGTACGTCCAGATTTTCGCTTGGTCTACATTTTTAGAAATCTCCTTTTCGCAACCTGTAATGGCAATTGCAAGGATTGATAGAAATACCGCGATTCGCTTCAATTCAACGTTTTTTTGACTGTTATTAAACTCCTTGATGGTTTAGTCTGTGCAAAGTTGTGATTTTTTTGCGGGACAAGGCATTTTCACTGCTTTCGCTTCAGACGTAATATGTATTGCCGCTTACAATCAGTAAGAATATTATTGGTTCATTTTGAGTTCGAGAGTATGAAATAGTACTTTCAGCAGTAATTAGACTAACCTAGTTTATCAAATGAAGAAGAACTTCTCTATTGTTTTAATGGTAATCGTGAGTGCAGTTTTCTGCAACAGCAGCTCAGCTCAAATTTCTTTCACTAATCAAGTTTCTCGTCTTACAGACCCAACGCATTATAGTGGTGTTGCAGTTACAATTAACGATGTAAACAACGATGGGCTAGATGATATTGTCATCCTCGATAATGCTCGCGATTTAAAGATTGAATTTCAGGGATTGAACGGTACTTGGACAGCACAAAATACGGGTGAGGAGATGGATGCCGGCAATGCTTGGGGCATGGCCGTGGGCGATGCTACCAACAATGGACACAGCGATGTTTTTTCTGGCCTTTTTGGCGGGCAACCTGATTATGCCAAAGCTAATGCAACAGGTACGGCATACACGGTCTCTGAACTGCCAGACTACGGTCTTGCAACTCAGTGCGTGAATTTGGCAGACATGGATGCAGATGGTGATCTTGATTTTTTCTCCTGCGGAGATACTGGTCCAAGTGGAATTTGGGAGAATGATGGTAGCGGAGCGTTTTCTTATTCTGGAGATGATATTATACCTATGACACCAACGCCAAATGCTAATTGGCCAGGTTGGGATGGGTCTGGAAATTATGGGTCAACTTTTACCGATTACGATCTTGATGGTGATCTTGATCTATACATCTCGCATTGTAGACAAATAACGACTACACCAGATGACCCTAAGCTGATAAACCAAATGTTTGTCAATGATGGAAACGGAAATTATGCAGAGGATTTTACCAATTTGAATCAACTAAGAATAGGTTCACAGACTTGGACCACAGACTTTCAGGATTTTGATAACGATGGAGATTTTGATGCCTACCTGACCAATCACGACATGGATGATATGTTATTGGAAAATGTAAATGGTGTTTTTACCGATATCTACACAGCTAGTGGATTAACGGATGTAGTTTCAACGCCCATACAAGCGCTTATGCGCGATTTTGACAATGATATGTATGTAGATGTTCTTGTTACTGGAACAGGCACTCCTAGTTATGCTTACTACAAGAATCATGGTGATAACACCTTTACACTTATTCCTGGAGTTTTTGGTAACCAACGCTTGTATTCAATGGCGATAGGAGACCTTAATCACGATGGTTTTCAAGATGTCTATGGTAGTTATGCTGGTATATACACAAGTCCGTCAAGTACGCCTGATGCCGTTTGGATAAACGATGCAAACGAAAACAATTGGTTAGCGGTAGACTTGGAGGGAACAATCTCCAATAAGAGCGCCATCGGTTCTGTTGTTAGAATGTATGGCCCTTGGGGTGTGCAAGTGCGAGAAGTACGTTCAGGAGAGAGTTACGGGATTTGTAATTCGCTTACTGCATACTTCGGATTGGCACAAAACACGGAAATTGATAGTGTGGTGGTTGATTGGCCTTCTTCAGGTATTCATCAGGTTGTAGAAAATCCTTCTCCAAATCAGTTCCTCACAATTATTGAGAACGTTTGTGTTGCTCCTGAGGCATTTATCACCTCAAATGGACCAACGGTTCTTTGCGCTGGACAAAGTTTAGACCTTATAGCAACAACAGGCTCCAATTATGCCTACGAATGGTCAACAGGAGAACAGACTTCGCAGATTTCAATTACCACTACAGGAACATATATGGTACGTATTACTGATACAAATGCAGGAGCGGCTTGTTCTTCAGTGTCTGCTGTGGTTGAAGTTGAGGTTTCGCCAGACGAAACCCCAGAAGTGTCTATAGCAGGAGATTTGAAGTTCTGCCAAGGTGAATCGATTACGCTTACATCTAGTACAGCTTTAGCGTATCAATGGTCAAACGGATTAGGTAGCAACCAAAATGCCGAGGTAACAGAGTCGGGAAGTTACACCGTAACTACAACCGGTGCTTGTGCTGATTTTACATCTGCAGTTATTAATGTTGAAGTTTTGGCAGCACCAGCCCCAGTTGCCAATGATGTAACGTTGCTTATACCCGGTGCTGCAAACCTTTCAGCTTCTGGAGTAGGCACTGATTTTTATTGGTACGAGCAGGCCGTTGGTGGAGCCATTGCGGCTACGGGGCCGTCTTACACAACGCCAGTGGTTAATGCAACTACATCGTTTTGGGTGGAGGAAACACACGCTTACAGTGCAGATGTTGCCAGTGGTGGTAAAACTGATAGTACTGAAACAGATGGTTCTTATCACAACTCTACAGGGTTCTATTTAATCTTTGATGTTTTTGAGAACTCAACCTTAAACTCGGTAAAGGTTTACACCGATGAAGCTGCTGATAGGACAGTTTATATCGAAGATGATAATGGCACAACCATTCATTCACAGTTGCTCACTGTTCCTGCTGGTGAATCGCGTATCAATTTCACCAACTGGAACTTGTCTCCCGGAACAGATTACAGACTTCGTGTATTAGAATCAGGACATGGTTTTTGGAGAGATAATAGCGAGCTACAGGTAAATTTCCCTTACAATTTGGGAGATTTGATGTCAGTTACTGGAGCTAATACAGGCAATCCTACCTATTACTATTACTTCTATGACTGGGAAGTTCAGGGAGAAGCTTTTATGTGTGTTAGTGACCGAACAGAGGTTGTGGTAACAATTGGTACGGTTGGTATTGAAGAAGGCGAATTGAGTGGAGTAGAAGTCTACCCAAACCCAGCATCTGATTTTGTGATGGTGGCTATTCCTAATTCAGTTGAGGGCTTGGTTGAGATGAACGTACTAGATGCTTTAGGAAATCTTGTGTATTCAAAAACTGCCAATTCGGGAGTTAATCAAGTTGATGTTTCTGCTTTAGCTAAAGGCATTTATTTCTTAGAAATGAGAACGGATTCTGGAAGATACCGTAGAAAAATAATCATTCAGTAACGCAGAAAGTCAACTCTTTTTAGTCTCAATAAGCGCTGCGTTAATTCTAGATTAAGGTAAATACGCTTCAAGAAGCGGACTTTCTTTGTATATAGGGTCAATATCTTGTAATAACTCTTTGCTTCCTGAACAGGAATCCATCATTAGATTTGCGCAAAATCTAATGATATGGACCAGTATTTATCGGAACGAATTAAGAAACTAAGTGAGTCGCAAACTATTGCAATGGCTAGAAGAAGCCGCGAATTGCAAGCAGAAGGCATAGATGTTATTTCATTGAGTTTAGGCGAGCCTGATTTGAATGCGCCAGAGCACGTGAAAGAGGCAGCCAAGAAAGCGATTGACGAAGATTGGAGCCATTATCCGCCAGTTGCTGGTTATCCTGAGTTGAGAAAAGCTATATCTGACAAGTTTAAAAGACAGAATGGCTTAAATTATTCTCCAGAACAAATACTTGTGTCAACGGGAGCAAAGCAATCGCTTGCCAACGTTATTTTGAGTTTGGTTAATCCGGGAGACGAAGTAATTATTCTCGCTCCATATTGGGTGAGTTACCTGGAGCTAGTAAAATTAGCAGGCGGTAAAGCCAAGTTTGTAACCGCAGGAATTGATACTGATTTTAAGTCCTCAGCAGCTGAATTAGACGAAGCGATTAATGAAGATACTAAGCTTATTATTTTTAGTTCGCCAAGTAACCCAACCGGTACTTATTACACCAAGAGTGAATTAGAAGGATTTGCGAAAGTTATTGCTAAATACCCGAACGTTTTTGCCATTTCTGATGAAATCTATGAGCATATTAACTTCAGTGGAAAGCACGAAAGTTTGGCGCAATTCCCTGAAGTGTACGAACAGGTAATTACCGTAAACGGAGTTTCTAAAGCCTACGCCATGACGGGGTACCGCATTGGTTACATTGGTGCGCCATTATGGATTACCAAAGCTTGCGATAAGATGCAAGGACAGATTACCTCAGGTGCAAATACTATTGCACAACGAGCAAGTATAGAAGCTGTGAATACAAGCGAAGAATGGCTTTCTGAAATGTGTTCCATATTTGAAAAGAGACGCGAATTGGTTACTGATTTGTTCTCAAATATTGAAGGGTTTAAAACGAATATGCCAGGTGGAGCATTCTACCTGTTTCCAGAAGTGAGCGCGCTTTTCGGCCATTCGTTTAACGGGCAAGAAGTAAACAACTCTAACGACCTCTGTATGTTTTTTATGAACGAATGCCATGTGGCCATGGTGCCGGGCGAAGCATTTGGTGCTCCTGGTTACGTACGAATGTCTTATGCCACATCAGAATCAAATTTGAAGGAAGCAGCAAAAAGAATCAAGATAGGTGTAGAGAAGCTGTTGCATCATTGATGTGAATAGGTCTCGTTTTGTGGAGTGTAGCATGTAGGGTTAAGACATCTTAGTCCAAGGAATCTCGTCTTTGTTTTAAACCCCTCTTCTGTGAAACGTATTCTATCGCTTTTTCTTTTCATCAGTCTCGTCTCTTTTACAAAAGCACAGAGTCCTTGTGATGATTTGAATTTCATCTCCATCGGCTACAGCCCATTTACGGATACCGTGGTTGTTGTTGCCGTTGAGAATAACAGCACTACCGAGATTTTCGATTATCCGGGTTTTATTCTGATAAACACGAATGGTGATACGGTTGCCAAAGAAATAGTCAATTATTTTGGAATTGGAGCACAATCCGTCCATCTGCTTCAGGTAAGGCCCGGAGTTCAAGACCCATTACAGGATTTTAATGGTGCGCTTCAGTTGTACTCAGGTTTTTACAGTGATTTTGAGTGTGAATGGCAGCTGAATGAAACGCTTTGCACAGAGAACGAATGCGATTCAATCATACTTGCTTTTGAAAACTACGGTGGAGCTTTGGTGCTTGGCGATTTTGCATGGAGTTTGTTTGATAGTACAGAAACCGTTCTTGAATCTGGGACTTTTACCATGGAAGCGCAAGGCCAACATTGGGAAAAGCGGCTGTGTCTTCCTAAAGGAATGTACAGCTACACGTTAGCGGCATTAGGCCAGCCAACAGGAGGAGGTCCAACCTTGACGGTTAGCACATCGCCTTGGTTTTTAGCACCCAGTATACAGCAGCCATTCGATTGGTTTAATGAGACTGCTACGGCATTAGAATTTCCATTTTACACGCATTGCATACAAGAGGAAACACCAAACGGAATAGACGATATTCAAAACACGTTGGAACTTAGGATTCTTACAACTGGAGGTCAAACCATTGTCCAGCATACCCAAAATATTGATTTTGTACAAATTTTCGCCTTGGACGGTAGAATGGTTGCAAGCTTAAAACCAAATCATACCGAATTCATTCTCCCTTCAAATTTGAATAAGGGGCTCTATTTGGTTTCCTTAGAAACGGAACTTGGATTAAAGACGCTTAAGGTTATTCTGTAATCAATTAGTTGCTGACCTTCCGTTAATAATACATCTAACCAGAATCAGGTATACAGTAGTGGTCCGATTTCGATTTTAATGTGCTGTAGGTCAATAATATAAGAGCGCCAAGTTTTCAGACTTCATGTATTCTCATACAGCTTAGACCAATCCGAATTATTTGCTGCCGGAGATTTTACGTAGACGTAAAGAGTCTTTAAGCATGCTCTAAGACTCTATCTCTATGCTCTAAAAGTTTTGGAGCACGCTCTAAACTTCTATCCCTATGCTTTAAGAACCTTAGGCGCAAACCATCAGAAGACCTACTAGGTTTTTAAAACTCAGTAGGTCTCGTTCGGGCAAAGAGCTACGGTCAAAACTTTACATCATCCACCACTAACTTATACGTTGGGTCTTCCATGATGTTTACATCAATAATCTGCTCTGCATTTTTAAGCAGCTTAATGCAATCTGGGCTAAGGTGCTTCAAGTGAAGCTTTTTATCAGCATTTAAATAGCGCTCAGATAGCTTGTTCAATGCTTCAATAGCAGACATGTCTACTACACGGCTTTCTTCAAAGTCAATAATTACTTCTTCAGGGTCGTTCGCCACATCAAATTTCTCGTTAAACGCGGTCACAGAACCAAAAAACAATGGGCCGTAAATCTCGTAATGCTTAATGCCATTATCATCAACATACTTTCTTGCACGAATACGTTGCGCATTGTCCCAAGCAAAAACTAACGCTGATATGATTACACCAACCAAAACTGCCAGCGCCAAATTGTGAACAATAGCGGTAACCAAGGTTACCAAAACCATTACAATAATGTCTGATTTCGGCATACGCCTTACGGTTCTAAAACTCGCCCATTCAAAGGTTCCAATAGCAACCATAATCATCAGGCCAGTAAGTGCAGCCATAGGTACTTTCTCAATTAAACTAGCCCCAAACATGATAAATACGAGTAGCATAATTGATGCTACAATACCTGATAATCGAGCTCGTGCCCCAGAAGAAATGTTAATCAAACTCTGACCAATCATAGCGCAACCGCCCATACCAGAAAACACACCAGAAAGGATGTTTGCAATGCCCTGAGCGATTGCTTCTTTGTTACCTCTACCACGAGTTTGTGTGATTTCGTCAATAATATTCAAGGTTAGGAGACTCTCAATTAGACCAACTCCTGCCATAATTCCCGCATAAGGAAGAATGAGCATCAATGTTTCCATACTCAACGGAACACTTGGAATATGAAAAGGAGGGA